>NZ_LYUY01000096.1:0-4723 GCF_001675785.1 Wolbachia endosymbiont of Nomada ferruginata | reverse complement strand
CAAAAAAACAAGATTTTCAATAAGTTGCTTATAATCCTAATTATAGTTAGCCTTTCATAAGTAGCGATGCAACAAAGCCATTCCAGCGTCACGCGCTGCCATGTGGTATACAAATTTCCTTCGAATTACAACGTACGTGCGCTCTATATGCACTTGATTGACAAATGCTCTCTTATCAAAATCTCAAGAATCTGCACTATATTTAATGCTGCGCCTTTGCGCAGGTTGTCAGCCACTATCCACATATTTAATCCGTGCTCAACAGTATTGTCTCTTCTAATACGCGATACATATACAGCATTCTCCTGTACAACATCAATTTGAGTTATGTATTCACTATCTTCACGCCTGTTGTACACTAAAACTCCACTATCTTCGGCTTCACTTAGCACTTCACGAGCTTGTTCTTCAGTGATATGTTGATCAAATTCCACATTTACTGCCATAGCGTGACCGATAAAGACGGGTACCCTTACACAAGTTGCAGTAACTTTTATATCTTCCTCTAAAATTTTTTTTGTCTCCTCTTGCATTTTCCATTCCTCTTCTGTAGAACCATTTTCCATGAATTCTCCTACATGGGGAATGCAATTGAATGCTATTTGCTTAGAGAATATCTTGGGTTTTTTAGCTTCGTTCATAAAGATTTTTTTTGTCTGGTCATAGAGCTCATCCATTGCTGCTTTGCCTGCACCAGAAGTTGATTGATAAGTTGAAGCAACGATTCTCTTTATTTTTGCTTTTTGGTGTAATAGATGTAGTACTAGCAGCATCTGTATTGTAGTACAGTTTGGATTGGATATTATGTTGTGGTTTTTATATTCCATAATTTTTTCTTTATTAATCTCTGGAATAATGAGTGGCACACCCTCTTTCATTCTAAAATGGGAACTGTTATCTATCACGATGCATCCAGCCTGTGTTGCAATTGGTACATACTCTTCAGAAACATGAGATCCAGCACAGAAAATGGCTACATTAGTTCCAACGAAGTCATAATCCTCAAGGCATAAAACTGTTAACTCTTTGTCACCAAAGCTCACCTTCTTCCCTTCTGATTTTTTCGATGCAAGTGCAATAACGCAATCTATCGCCTCATCTTGAAATTCAGCAAGCGTGCTTAATACCTCACGCCCTACTCTTCCGGTTGCTCCAATAACAGCAATTTTGTATCTCATATAGATGAACCTCTAATTTTAAAGTTCTATTATATTTTTACTGACAAAATTTACAATTGTTTTAATATTTTTACCTTGCAATTAATTGTAATTTAGCTATTATTATGCAATATTAGTAATATTACATAATGAAATGAAAGATGAGTAAGGAATACGATGAAACTAAGGTTAAACCTGCAATTTCTACACCTCAAGGGCCTGAAGGAACCAATGGATCAAAGGCCCAAAGTGTTCTTTCGAATAAAAGAAAGCCTACAATAAATTTTGATGATAAAAAGTATGGTGTAAAAACCTCTAAAATAGACCAACAGTCTCTAAACAAAAGACAAGAATCTTCAAAGCTAAGAGATCTCTTAAGGTCAATACCAATAATAAGGAGATTTTTAGCAAGGATTTTCACACCTGAAAAAATAGAAATCATCAGTAACCCTATATATGACAACATGAAAGCATATAAAAAATCGCAGGAAGATTACCCTAGTAAGATAAAAGATGAAACTAGTATAGATGATGAACACACAAAAGAAGTAGATAGTAAACTTGAGAAGGGTAATGTTGAACAAGTGGACAACAAGAAAAGTCGTGGTTCATAAATATCAATCATTTAAAAATTATCTCTAGCTACAACATTGTATCTGCTCAGATGCATGGCTCATGTACAAATATTGAAACAAAAATTCCAGTGCTCCCTTTCTTGTCATCCCAGTGCTTGACACTGGGATCCAGATTGGGCACTAAGTTGGTAAACACGAAAGCGATTAATCCTTTACAACGTTTTTGATGGAACTGCGCGAAAGAACTGGATGCCAGTGTCACGCACTGGCATGACACCCATTTCTTCCTATAGTTGTCTTTTCTCGTCTACCTTATTTTGCCACTCTGCTGAACAGATACATAACATTTGCTATACAGAAACTCTGCGATACCAAAATAAATAAAGAGGTACGCCACTTGCAGTGAATAAGCTTGCGATCAGCAAGGTATTCACAGAAGTTTCAAATATTACCCAGCAGCAAAAGGTTGTTGCTATACTGCCAATCAAAAATTTGTAACAACTCTTTTCTTGCACAATAACTTTGAGAAAAGCAAGACTGCATGCAAGGTAAACAAATAAAAATGAAACTACAGAAAAGTCGATAATTGATGTGATCTGCTTAGCAAAATTGTTGCTTGAAGTGAGAATTAGTAGAACTGAAGTACCAACAGAGCTGATTGTTATGCCCCAGAAAGGAGAACCGTGCTTGTTTCTTTGAGCAAAAAACTGTGGCATCAGTTTATCTTTTGCAAGGCTGAGGGCCACTTGTCCACTAGCTAGTACCCAAGCGTTTAAAGTACCAACACAAAAAATGAACGCAGTTATAGAAATAATCAAGTGCCAATTGCCAGAGGCCATAATTTTTATTGCGTCAACATATGGTGCTCTTGAACTTGCTAAATCATTGCCATTTATTAATCCCATAATTGCAAGATTGTTGATAAAATACACAACAGCAACAGAGATTGTTCCAAGTACCACAGCTCTTGGTATTGTTCTAGCTGGATTATCAACTGACCCTGCAGGTGCTGTTGCCAATTCAACTCCAATAAAACCCCATAGAGTAATAAGTGTAGAACGGGCAAGAATCTGCGATGTTGTAAGATTTGATATTTCTTCACTTATGATGAAGTTATTTCTATCAAAAAAAAACAATGCTGCTATAGGTATTACAAGCAATACAGAAATTTTTATCACCGTCAATAAAAACTCAACACGTCCAGCAGTAGCTACTCCTCTAAAATTTATTAGTGTAATAATTGTAAGTAATAACATCTCTAAAAACAGATGTACGTTTTGAATATCTTCATGGAAAAATGGTGTAAGATAACCAACACCTACAACTATTACGGCTGTTGTGCTAACCCATGAGATCACCCAATACGTCCAACCAACAAAAAAAGCTGCAGCAGGGCCAAAAGCATGCTTTACATAGACGTGAGGGCCACCCGTTTCCGGAAATTTTGCGCAGAGTGAGGCAAAAACTAAAGCAAGAGATATAGCACCAAGCCCTGATATTATCCAGCTTATAAGGCTATACATGCCATATGGAGCAAGGCTAATTGGAAGCATAAAAATTCCAGAGCCAATTTGACTACTAATCACTAAGGCAAAAATAGCCCAAAAACCTATTTTATTTGACACAATAATTCTTATCTAAATAGATTAACAATATACCCTAAACTCAGAAATTTCAATTGATCTTTTAACATAAAAACTTGCATTTTTCTCAATTTATTTCTAAAATAGATTATATTAACAAGTTATTAAGAGGAGGTTATGGATCCGAGGTTAAAAGCATTTTGGTTGTTTGTGGGTATGCTTTATTATTTGTTGCTTGTATCGCAGCATGGGTTCTGTTTTTATATTTAGCCAATATGTTTCTTCAATTCTTTTTTCCTCAAGTCTCAAGTGAACCAGCCATCGAATTAATTCTTAATATACTCTCTTTGGTCATGCTTGCTGTTTTCTTGGGTATATATATACTTTGCTCTATTTTTACAGAAAAGGTTACAAGTAGCTATCGATCTTTCAAAAATGAAAACGGTGATTATGATGCCTTTTCTGAAGTGTATCATGATCCAACAATAAGTGTAAGAGATAAAATCTTGCTTTTTTCTATACATTTAATATATTGGATACAGTTGCCATTTCTGTATTGTACTTTGAAGATACTTGCCGTTAATAGCTTACTGCAAGGATGGAAAGATGAAGGATTTTCACTACCTCTTCAAGCGTGTTTCATACTTATAAATGCTATATTACTGATTCCAGTAGCACTTCTTGAGTTAATAAAGTATCCATTGATAAAGCTCTTCTCACCTTTGGGTTGGAATGTAAAGCAGCTAAGCTTTTTGTTTAATGTAAGTGATGTGGGCACTGGCAGTCAAAGTGTTCATACTAGAAGTTTTGAGAAAAGCACCATTAAATGTGCTAAAGAATTAAAGGAAAAATATGGGACACCATCAAATGAGTTAGATGAAGAGTTTAAAAGTTATATAAACGGTTTAACAAGTGAGCAAAAATACTGGATAGAACCTTATCTAAGATTGGATGATTATGAGATTGGGAAGTGGGTAAATTGGGTGGATTCACGAACCGGATTGACACCGACACAGGCTATAAATTTAGTTTTAATTGCAGCAAGAGAGCAAAATGCAGACGTAGAACATTTGAAAGGTACATTACTGGTTCGCTTTCGTGAAAGTAAACGCAAATGTGGTCCTGGAATGCTTATCCGCATCATTTATGCATTAAGTAGCCTTGAAGCAAAAAACTAACTTTGCAGCTCTACTAGAGCCTCGGTCAATAGGAAAGTTGGCTGGTAATGCTACTAAAAGATTTTTTGAGAGATATATGGACAAGCATTACTATAAGATAAAAGTTTTGAAAGAAAATTTTGATGATTTGTATTCACCAGGTTCTGAGGTGGATTTAAGCAGCGTGAGTGATGAAGTAAAGGATGGCATTTCTTATACAAGAGATGCTATAAAAGAATTTGTGTTTAAGG
>NZ_LYUY01000095.1:0-4791 GCF_001675785.1 Wolbachia endosymbiont of Nomada ferruginata | reverse complement strand
TGTTGGATACTTTTTTCTCATCTTTACCCCGTACTAAAATTTCAGATATTATAGCCTTTTACTTGTTTCCGGACAACCTCTTATACGCTTCACCTTCTTTATATCTTGTCAACTGGTCCTTAGCCTCTTTTTCTTTTTTATCCAAATCTCCTTTCTTAGCAAATTTTAGCTCTATTCCAACTGGGGGGTATTCTTTTTTTTGATCAGTAGCATTTATAACCAACATAACATCCAACTTCTCTCCACCACCTATTTGAAATTCAGTAATAACTTTTATATTATCTTCTCCGTAGCTACTAAATAAACCATGCAATACAGCTTGAAATGTAGCCTCATTGCTTATTAATGATTTGAAAGGATGTAGTATATGAGAAATTTCTTCAAATAGTTTTTTGTAATCATCATATTTACCAGATTTTATAGCTTTGCTCAAAGCTGCTTTAAATTTTTTATTTTCCACAATTGGAGTAAAATTACCTTGTAAAATTTCTTTACCTCTTTTGTATTTGTCCAATGAGTCATACGTATTTACTGTAATTCCCTTATTCTTATTACAGTACTGATCAAATGGATTCTTATTACTAGGTGTACTGTATAAGTTACAGGTTATTTCTTGTATCTTTATGTCATTGACGTTTTGAATTCCCCTAATATTTTCAATAGGAATTCCTTTATTATCTGGCACTCTCAATGCAAATTCATTTTTTTCATTTATGTTGAGTATAAGCACCTTCTTACCTAAAGTTAGCACTATAGTTGTAACACAATCCGCAATACTTTCTTTTGCTGCTTCTGGGCGCTTCTGTGATCCAGTAGCCATTTTATCATTTTGATCATAAATAAAAATATGTTTACCTAACTTTTCACGCTTAATAATATTAGAAATAAGTACTAGCTGACCTAAGATCATTCTGCTGACATAATTAATATTATCACTTCCACCATTGCTCCAAACAATTCCATAGTAAAGATACTCTAGCTGTGTTTTTATCACCTCAGCATTTGCTGCTTCAGTGCCAAGTAACTTTTCTATTACAGAATTACCTTCTCGACTAAGAAAATTTTCTACATCAATTTTAACATTTTCGTGATGAACCATGTCAAAATTTAATCCTACACAAATAGCTTCATTAGCTATAGTAATCATTCTTATAGAGTTAGAAAAAGAGCCCTTAACATAATCTTGTGCTTGCTTCAATGCTTTTATCACTGTACTTATCTCACCAGTACCTGCTTTAAGCTCAATAATAATAGGAATAGAGCTTAGCGACTTATCAGAACCGCGCACAAGTAAAATAATGTCTGCGTAACCTTTTCCAGCAAATAATTCGAGATAAAGTTTTAGGTGAAAACGATACTTAAAATTTATCAAAAACCCAGCTAAAAACCCATGATGACTTGATTCTTTACCGCTAAATAGAGTTTCTTTTTCATATTTCTTATAGACATTTGTAATATAATTAAACATTCTTCTAGCGTTCTTTTTTACTTCTTCGAAATCTTGATTACTCAATTTTGAAATTAAGCTCTCTAGGTCTTGTTGGTCACGATCTTTTTCTATTTCTGTAAAACCTTTTTGTGAATAATCAGTCTTTTTACTAAAAGCTGGATCAACATTTTCGTACTTTACTTCTTTTCCTGTAATTGTTATTTCATGCTCTTCTTTTTCTAGTTTATTAAACTCTTCTGCAATTTTCCATCCCTGTGCTATTTTTTCTAACTCTTCTCGAGAAAACTTTAGATGCTTGTTACCACCAACTTGATCAGACAAGGTTATACACTTAATTTTCTCATTAGTTAATACAGCTATTTTTAAAGTTCTATTATCATCAAAACGAAAATGAAGTTTTTTGATACCAATTTTAGTAGCAAGTTCTGTGTCTAATACAGTAGCAAACATACCAAAAAAGAAACTAGGGAAAAAGCCTGGCTTTCCAACTGAATGCAAAAAAGAAGGAGATTGATTGATAAACGATTGGAACCTTTTTTGAAAATCTAGGAACTCGTCTTTTGATTTATTTCTCATTAACAGAAGCTGTACCAACTCAAGCGGCTTGACATTACTTGGCATATTACTCTCCTATTTGCTATGGCCTAAAGATTTTATATTATATGGGGTATCAGTCGTACTGAGACTTGACTGTGGCAAAGTATCACCAGCTTCACGCAAAATTGATTCTTTAGAAGCTTCTTGAGCTAATTTAGAAAATACTTGTTCTCCTAATTGCAATTTTTTACCCCCATGAAATAACTGAATTTTACTTAATACAGAATCTTTAACCTTTATCATCTCTTCACCACTCATTTCTTTTACGTGCTTTAATATCTTCCCTAATATTTCTTCTTTACTTACCCCTTGTCTACTTGGATCCACAATTAAATTTGCTATTGTATATGTAACTGAATAGTCTACAAAAATAGAGGAAATAGATTGCTCCCCGCGGTCTTGAGTTTTTAATTTTATTATACGTTCCCAAACATTCATCATACATTTTTTTGTTTCTTCAGACAGATCTGGATTCTTCAGTACTTGATCTGATAATGAAGATAAAAAAGTTGTGTAACGTTCACATTCAATCTGACTACACAATCGGCTTAATTCCATAAAAGAATCAAAGTAATACTGACCTACTAGCACATTCAACACTGCATAATAAGTATTTTCCTTATAATCTCTATCTAGTAATTTTTTCTTTTGCTCATCATCCATTTTAGACAGGCAAAACTCTATGGTGTCTACTTCTTTGTAACCCTTTACTGCAGATAAAGCTGCTTCAATTAACAGATCATCTTTATCTTGACTAGAAATATTAGGATCTCTGTGCAATTTATTATAAAAGTATTCTATACCCTCTTCCCAATTTTTACGTGAGTTTACTCGTATGGCTTCTTTTAAACCTTCAACTGTTGTATATTCGTTTAGTTTTCCAATCTGTTTATTAATAAGGGAAGACCAAAAAGCTTTTATAGGGCTACTCTCTTTATGGTGATCCAAAAGTTCATCTTTTAGCTCATCATCAGAAACATCTTCTTCAAATGCACTATTTTTAAACTTTATAAATACTTGCTCAAATAATCTAGGTATCTCACCTTCTAAGCAGTATTTACATGCTAAGTAATATCTTTTAGAAATGTTTAATGGATTCTCTTTTCCATTTTTATTTTTTTCTTCAGTTAACCTTTCACCAACAATTTCATTTTTTAATCTTACTCCATCCCAACAAGAATTATCAGAGAATATATCAGAGAAAAATTTTAATTTTCCCTCATCAAAATCTTCAATTAATTGAATATAAACCCTCAACCATCTTTCTACTCTAAGATGTTTTCTTGCTTTAACTTGATTATCGTCGCCTTTAATAGCACCTTTTAATATATCAAGTATTTTATTGTAATTGTGATCCAAACCAGATTCCATACCCGCAACCCCATTTTGTATTTTAATATAAACTTTAGTCTAGTAAATTATCGTTGCCAAGCCAATCTTTTTCTCCAAACCTTACCACTGTACAACAGGAAATTTCTTGAGAGCCAAGTATGATATTTTCATTCTAATAATTAATTGTAAAACACTTTTACTTACGAAAAAATAGACCTTGCTGTAACTAAAGAAATTCCTATTTTAGTGCCACAAAAATTTGAATTATTTACTCTTTCTAAAATTGCAAAAAAGGTCTTATATTTGTGAGAGCATGTTGTGTAAAAATAAGGTTGTCAAAATAGAAGCTTGAAATCTTTGTAACAAAGTTAGGCAAATTAGTTCATATGTAAATTTAGCTGAAGTAAGCTAATATAGCTAGTTTTACCGTATAATAAAATCACCATATAAAAAAGTTCGTATGTATCGTTTGGTAGACCAACGCATTCCAAGAAAAATAGTTCTCACCGCTCTTGGTTTTGAGTGCTGAAAATGGTTGTTTTACTTGAGATCTTAATAATATGTCTTGCTAAATTAATAGCAGTTTATTTTAGAATAATAATTAAGGTAGATTTATAAAAAACAGAATTTAAAAGCAAATAAAAGGCCTTGTATTGAGCCTGTTAAGAGCCTTTTGCAAAAAGTTATTCAAGCCTAAAAAAAATTTCAAATTGAGGATTGACAAAACTTAGAAAAGGGATATCTTACTTGAAGTGCCATCAAGTTACTATAGTGTATGTTAGATGTAACAGTTTCCATTTTTTTCCATTCATAAAGGGGTGATCATGCTACGTTCAGATATTCCAGAAGCTTTGTTTTCATCCATTAGAGAAGATGATCCCTATAGAGCATCTAAGCTTTTTCAAATTGAACGCTGGTGCTATGCAAATTGGCGTCTACACCAAAAAAGTGGACAGAAAGGATGTAATTTTCTTGCACAAGTGTTGTCTGGTGAGGATTGTTGGAAAAAAGTAGACAATTTACACGGAGTTAAGCTTGATAGGCAAATGGTAGGTAAAAAATTGATTGTGCAAAATTCAAATAATCCTTTTAGTACTGATAAAAGATATGAGATTGCCTGTCGTTATTGCCTGGAAGAAGATATTATTGCTCTATTTGAAGAGAGAAAAAATAAACTATCAGCTCAAGGTAAGAGCAGTCTGTTGGAGTATGGTCACTTAGTTAAGACTCTAGGAGGCAACCTTTTAATAGTTTTTTGGTCACATTTTGTTAGTGGTTACATCTCTAAACTAAATTTAGATGGCTGTCATCCATATGAGTACGGGCTTAAATGTGCTATGAGTTTTAAGCAAGAGCAGGCAGTGGAATTTTTCTGGAATAAAATAAAGTTATTACCTGAAAATGAAATGAAC
>NZ_LYUY01000094.1:0-4806 GCF_001675785.1 Wolbachia endosymbiont of Nomada ferruginata | reverse complement strand
TGGATACTTTTTTCTCATCTTTACCCCGTACTAAAATTTCAGATATTATAGCCTTTTACTTGTTTCCGGACAACCTCTCAATAGATCTATAACGGTAGATACTCTGACTTCAACAATATCATCAACATCTTCATCTTCTAGAGCAACTCCTGACCCCAATAACCTCTCTCTGAGATTTTCGCTTAAAAGATTGATAAATTCTTCATTTGCATCTGATCCTGTGGTTGATATTGTACCATCTAAATAGTTACTTTGAGCACCGAAGCCATGCTCTATTTGTATTTTTGTCTCAGGTTTAAATCCTAATTTTGCACAGAATTTCTGAAAATATTCTTTAACAATGTCAAACAAGCTCTTGCCATTATCTTTATAATTTTTTAACTCTTTAGGAATAGTAAGTGACAATTTACCATCTCTGTATGTTACAAAGTCTTCACCATTGTGAGATTCAATTGTAAATTCCAATGAACTAGACAGATTACATATCTTATCGCCATGCATAACTTGATTTTTAACAGAGAGTATTGGTAGCCTCATATCAGATCTAATTCTCACATTATTTTGGTTAGCACAATCAATATTTATTACTTTTTTAGGATTTTCTACTATGAACGACTGTCCAAGTGCAAGTTGGGTTTGTATAAATGGAGCAGCCTCATACCCTGCTTGATTACAATTGGTGACTAGCTCTTCTAAAATAGCATTACTTGGAACTTCTGCCCCAGCGTATCTGAACATTTTTTTGAAAACTTCTTTTGCAAAGGAACGGTAATCCTTGTTTTTATCTCTCTCTGTAGGTAATAGATGGATATACCCGTGGCCAGCATTGTAAAATTCTTCAAATTCTTTCTTATATGAATCGGTTTTTTGATGATTGGCAGTTTTGGGATTTTCACAGTGATTTTTCCATAGCTCACCCAATGCATTACTTACAAGCTCTTTCTCAATATCTTCGAGTACTGAAGCAACAAAAGCTTTGCCATGATCCGTATCTATTTCTCTTGTTCCTTTTTTGTTAAATATTTCGTCATTATATATATCATCACTATTAAAAAGTTCGCTTTTGCGGTGCTTAGCTCCTTCCTTAAATGCAATAATAAGATTTTTATCTATTTCTTTTCCGTTAATAATAAAATTCATCCTTTGAAAATCTAAGAACATTGTTTCACCGGAATTCGCTAATTTATTATCTTGATCTGCTCTTAATTTACTAAAATTGAACTCTTTAGCTGTGGCCTTTAATCTAACTACTGGACTCTTATTATTTTTTCCTTTTGTCTCTTTCATAAATAACACCTTACTGTAAATATGCTGTAAGTTATATCATATAATGATGAATAATTTGGTAATATATTAAGAAAATCGACAGTATATTTCTTTATTTAAGAGGTGTAGGAAAGGCGTAGATTTCTCTTTTCATTTGTAGCATATTGCATTAATATTTATGTATTAATCTAGAAAATAATGATGAATAATATTGTAATTGTTGGTCTGCAATGGGGTGACGAAGGCAAGGGTAAAATAGTAGATTATCTTTCTGAGAATGCAGATGTAGTTGTGAGATTTCAGGGAGGAAATAATGCAGGGCACACTATAGTAGTAGATGATGAGGTTTATAAATTAAATTTACTGCCCTCTGCTGTTTTGAGAACGGGCAAAATATCTATCATAGGAAATGGCGTTGCTCTTGATTCACACGCTCTAATCTCAGAAATAGAGTCATTGAAAGTTAAAGGAGTAGACGTAAACTATAACAACTTGATGGTATCCGAGAGCTGCCCATTAATACTTAGCGTACATAAGGACAAGGAAAAGCTATTTGAAGATTTAAATGGAAATCACAAAATTGGTACAACAAACAAAGGGATAGGGCCATGTTATGAAGATAAAGTTGGCAGGAGAGCTATACGCCTTTGTGACTTAGAAAACGCAGATGAGCTCAATAAAAGAGTGGATACTCTTTTGAATTATCACAATGCTATCAGGAAAGGCCTTAACTACCAGGTGGTTAAAAAAGAAGAAATATTAAAGGAAATTCGAGAGATTTCAGAAAAAATTCTTCCATATAAAAAACCTGTATGGAAGATATTAAATGACTTGATGAAAGAAGGTAAGAAAATAATATTTGAAGGCGCCCAAGGTACATTTTTAGATATCGACCACGGAACTTACCCTTTTGTTACTTCAAGCAATACTGTAGCGTCGCAAGCAATAACAGGCTCAGGATTAGCCTACAATGCTTACATTATTGGTGTGGCAAAAGCTTATACAACAAGAGTGGGCAATGGTCCATTCCCTACTGAGCAAAAGAACGAAGTGGGGAATAGCTTATTTACTATAGGCAAGGAGCTTGGAACAGTGAGCAATAGAAGAAGGCGTTGCGGATGGTTCGATGCGGGTTTAGTGCGCCAGGCCGTACAACTCTCTGGAGTTTCAAGCATTGTATTAACCAAATTAGATGTGCTTGATTCTTTTGATACAATTAAAATATGCACTGATTACAAGTACAGCGGGAAAATGTATGATTATTTACCCGCATCACATTCAATACAAGAGGAATTAGAGCCAATATATGAAGAATTTCCTGGCTGGAAGGAAAACACTCAAGGTAAAAGGTCGATTGAAGCATTGCCTATTAATTTAATAAAATATATAGACAGGTTAGAAAAATTAATAGGTGTACCAATTCATCTAATCTCAACTAGTCCAAAGAGAGAGGATGTTATTAAGCTTAAAGATTTCTAAAAACGTCTTTGTATCTTAGAGCCTGTACGTAATCTCAAAAAAGAGATAAAGTGAGAGGATAAAGTATATAAAGTAGGATATGCGAAGTTTATAACCAAGTGACATAAGTCGAGAAAAGTTTGAGATTATTGTAGCAGATCTGGAATCTTGCAGAAAGAAGACAAAACCAAGAACACTTGATTTACATGATGTATTTTGTGGAGTGTTATACGTGTTAAAAAGTGGTTGCCAGTGGAGAATGGTATCAAAAGAGTTCCCAAAATGGCGCAATTGTTACGACTATTTTAAGAAGTGGAGTGAAAAACCAGATGCAAATAAAGAAAGTGTTCTGGAGCTGGTATTAAAAAAAAATAATTGCGACAAAACAATGGTCGGAAAAGCTTCTGCATAATTGATGCACAGAGTATAAAAAATGCAGATACTGCTGAAGCTATGATGCAGGCAAGAAGATTTCAGGGCCGTATTGCAGTAGATACGCAAGCATGCAATTTATACAACAACAGCAGAGATAACTGACCGTAGCAGTGCTGTGAGAATGGTCGAAAATGCAAAAGAAAACCTCTCGGGAGTTAAAAATGTACTGGTTGATGCAGGCTATACTGGAGAGAATTTTGTAACTCAAATAAAAACGATTATTGGTGCAACCGTTGAAGTGATCAAAAGAAATGAATTACGTTCCTTTGTTGTATTGCCCAAAAGATGGGTTGTGGAGCGATCTTTTGCTTGGTTAGAAAAATGTAGAAGATTGTGGAAAAATTGTGAGCGAAAACTCAATACTAGCCTACAAATGGTCGTTCTGGCTTTCACTGCCTTACTTCTGAAAAAATTATGAACAGGCTCTTACTAACTCTTATCTAATAAAAAAAATACTTGTGTAACTTCGAATAGTCTATTATGCAAGACAGCAGTATAAACATGTAGTAAGAAATGTATAATGAAAAATAAAAGCTCAAGTTTAACACTTGCAGTTATTTTTACACAATTAAGTAATCATAAAAGTTAGTGTAGGACAAGGTTATACAGTTTGATTTCTTTTGATATATGTTAATTGATATAATATAAATATAGTTAAGGAGGCGTATTATGACTGGAAGTTTGGCTAAGGAAGAAAAAACAGCAGAGGCAGGAAAAACAAGTAATCAGTCAGAGAATTATGATGTTGAATCAGTTATAAGGGTAGCATCATGTGCTTGGAATGCAATACATTGCTTGTTGGCATCTTATGAATACGATCTATATTCGTCATGGCTTGAATCGCATTTTACATCCCTCAAGGACTGTATCAATAAAATGGAAAAAGACAATTCTTTCACTAAGGACTCTGCTATAATAAAGTTCTGCCACTCAATTGCAGAAAATAATAAATTATACAAAGAGTTAAAAAATTTAAATAATCCTGCTGAAAATTTTGCCAATAAAGAATTTGATTCTCAATTAGAGAAGATAATAACAGGCTTTAAACTAAAAGACCTAGGAGACAAGGTAAGCTTCTTAATGCTTTTGAAAGAAGAAAGTGACTTCACTGCTATACAGAAGGCTTATAGAGATGAGTGGAGTTTTTATGATCTAATAAATGATAGAGATTTTAAAAAAACGTACATAGATAAAGCAGTAACAGAGTCTGCTAATAAGAGCTTTAAGAAAGATATAGATAAATGCATAAAGTTGGCAGAGCAGGGAAAAAAAGCTGCAAGTAAATATCTTGGAAGGAAAGGCGTAGAGCTTCAAGCTTATTACACAGAAACTGATAACGCTTATAGAGTTTTGAATATCAACTCTATTAATTACAATAGAAGTGAGCCAACCAGGATTAGTAACATTTTACAGCAAGAGAAAGATATTAAAGAGCTGAATATCTATTGCAATAAAAAACATGAAATACACGCTCATCGGAAAGGTAAGGAAAGATATTATAAATTTAAAGAGGGCGCATATTATGAAATGAAAAGCACTTGGCCTGTAAAGGATGGATCCGAAATGTGTACCATGATTATGAATGTGAGTAGTGATGGCATAACTGAAGTACTAAAATTTAATGATGAAGATTTTGTGCTATCGGAT
>NZ_LYUY01000093.1:0-4829 GCF_001675785.1 Wolbachia endosymbiont of Nomada ferruginata | reverse complement strand
GAATGAATTGCGGTATGACGTAGGAAAACCTTAGCTATAGCTTTAGAACTCCCAAGAGGTCAGAAGCATTGAATGACTTGACAGAAAGTTCAAACCCATATAAAATGTCCTTATTTCTTATATGTTAGGTATAGTATCAATTGCCTCAGATCATGCTGGTTATGAATTAAAATCAGAAATAAAACCTTACCTGGAAGCCCTAGGTTACAGAGTAGTAGATCAAGGCTGCACTGCTAAGCAAAAGTGTGTAGATTACCCAAACTATGCTGTTAAAGTTGTAGAAGATATAACAAGCAAAAAAGCAAATTATGGGATATTAATTTGTGGTACAGGTTTGGGCATGAGTACTGTGGCAAATCGTTTTGAAGGAATCTACGCTGCTTTGTGTAATAGTGTTGAAATCGCAAAATTAGCTCGCGAGCATGGCAACGCAAATGTACTGTGTCTTGGTGCAGGATTTACTGCGAGTGGATTAGCAAAAGACATAGTCAAACAATTCCTCGAAACAGAATTTTCAAAAGAAAGCAGACATAAAAAACGCCTTGATAAACTCAGCAATATAACCTCTAAGAAAAAAAAAACAAAAACTTATAACGAAGATGAAATATCAAAATTCGCTAAAATGGCAGGCCAGTGGTGGGATGAGAACGGCAAATTCAAACCATTGCACATGATGAATCCTGTTAGAGTATCTTACATTATTGAGAAAATAAAAGAGTTAAAAAAATGCAATTTAAAAGAATTATCATTGCTTGATGTTGGATGCGGTGGTGGCATTTTGTCAGAGTCAATGGCACGCGTTGGCATTAACGTTGTGGGAATAGATGTATGTGAAGAAAACATAAAAGTAGCGCATTCACATGCGAAAAAAGTAGGGTTAAATATAGAATATATACACACCAGCATTGAAGAGCTAAGCAATGACAAGAAGTACGACGTGGTTCTGCTGATGGAAGTAGTTGAACATGTGGATAATTTAGAGCTTTTCATGAAAAAAGCGATAGAACTGCTAAAACCGGAGGGGTTAATCTTTATATCCACAATAAATAGAACTATTAAATCCTTTTGTCTTGCAATAATTGGTGCAGAGTACATATTAAATTGGCTGCCAAAAGGTACACATAACTGGAATAAATTTCTCAAGCCGTCAGAAATTGCAAATCACTTAAGAGAAAATAATGTAACGCTGCAAAACATGGCTGGCATGGAGTACAACGTAATAAAGCGTGAGTGGAATCTAACTAAAGGCGTGGATGTTAATTATATACTCTGCGGTTTGTTAGATTTAACTCTATAAAAGCACCATTTTCACTTCCAATACTTTGAAGGATCTTGGCCAGCTTTTATACAGTAGCCTTTATTAGTTAGCGCCCAACCGGAACGACAAGCATAACCTGTACCTACACGTTCATATCCAGGAGCAGCAACACACTTTCCATTCTCCAAGGTTTGACCTTTAAAAAGACAACAAACTTCTTTTTCTGTTACCTTTGTTACAATTTGAGGAGCACCAAAAAACACAGCAACAAACATACCCAGTGCGAAAAGTGCAGGCCAAGGCATTCTGCCAAATATTGCAAGTAAGCTTGAACCAATTATTACCACTGTAATAATTGGTTCACCTATTCTATGAACGTAACCTATTACATTACACATTACATCTGTTGCTCCATCAGCGTGTGCATCAAATGCATAGAAAACTATAAATAGAATTACAAGAAAATTTCTCATTGTTCTTTCAATAATCATGCCTGATTGTTTCTTATTTTAATAAAATTTCAGTAAATAGCTTTTTTCAAAAATTATGCTTAACCCAATCAATATTTATTTATTACTGCCTTTTTAATACTATAATTAACTCAGTTGATTTTTATCAAAATGCTAAACCATGGAACAATTCGAGAACTTTTACATCACCACGCCAGTATATTACGTAAACGATAAGCCGCATATTGGTCATGCATACACTTCTCTCTTGTGTGACGTGGTGGCAAGGTTCATGAAACTAGCTGGGAAAAATGTCAAATTTACCACTGGTACAGATGAACATGGACAAAAAATAGAAAAAGCAGCTAAAGCAAAGGAAATGCAGCCAAAAGAATTTACAGATGAAGTGAGCGTTTCATTTAAAGAATTGGCTAAGTTCATGAATTTTGAGTATGACGATTTTATTCGCACTACGGAGGAACGTCACAAAAAAGCAGTTATAGCTTTATGGAATAGACTTGAAGAGAGAGGGCAAATATATTTGGATTCCTATTCGGGTTGGTATTCAGTTCGTGATGAAGCATTTTATCAGGAATCAGAGCTGATAGATGGCAAAGCACCAACAGGCGCAGAAGTTCAGTGGATAAAAGAAGAGAGCTACTTTTTTCGCTTGTCAAACTGGCAAGACAAATTACTGGAACTCTATAAAAATCAGCCAAGTTTTATCTTTCCTGAGAGCAGAAGAAATGAAGTGATATCGTTTGTAAGATCAGGGCTCATTGACCTCTCAATCTCTCGCACTAGTTTTAACTGGGGAATAAAAGTACCAGGTAATGACAAACACGTAATCTATGTCTGGATAGATGCATTAACCAATTATCTTACATCAATAGGTTTCCCTAGTACTGAAGGTGAGGAATATAAGAGGTTTTGGGCAGAACCAGAAACACAGATTCCAGTGTCAAGCACTGGAATGACACCAAACCAAGGGAAAACGCAGATTCCAGTGTCAAGCGCTGCAAACCTAGCTGACAACTCTTTCAACGTTCATGTAATCGGTAAAGACATATTGCGCTTTCATGCTGTATATTGGCCAGCGATTCTCCTTGCAGCAGACCTGCCACTGCCAAAACAAATTGCAGTTCATGGTTGGTGGTTGAACGAGGGAGAGAAAATATCCAAGTCCCTTGGTAATGTCATAGATCCAATTGGCCTCGCTCAAGAGTTTGGTGTTGATCAGCTACGCTATTTTCTCCTTCGGGAAGCAAGCTTCGGTCAGGATGGCAACTTTAGTAAGAAAAATATGATCAGCCGGATAAATTCAGAACTGGCAAACAACATAGGCAATTTAGTACAAAGAACAATTTCATTTTTACACAAGCAATGTTCTGGAATTGTACCAACAATCGATCAAAGCCTACTTAAAGGTGAAGAAAGTCTTCCAGGTTGCAAAGCTATACTCGATCAAGTGATGAATCACCTATCAAAGTATGAATTTAACCATATCATACTTCTAATCATCAACATCTCTTCTGAAGCAAATGCCTACATAGACAAAAGTGCACCCTGGACACTAAGCAAAACTGACAGAGAGCGCATGAATTTAGTAATTTACAAGTTACTGGAATATATCAGGATAATAGGCATTTTATTGCAGCCAATCGTTCCCAAGTCAGCAGAGATGATACTAAATCAACTGCAAATTCCGAAAGAACAACGAGATTTAAAATCTTTGTGCGACGCGTGCGTAAGTTCAGGCATAACATTGCCTAAACCTACGCCGGTTTTTTTGAGGGTTGATGCTAAAGAGGAGAAATAGTGTAAAAACTATTTCTCCTGGATGGGATTATCTTTAGTTAACAACGGTGCACACCGCTGTCTACATATTCAAGTTAGGTGGCAAGTGCCTTAGTTACTTTAGCAAAATATGGTTTAGTAACATCAGCATCTATCACTACTACTTCAGTCATTGCCGACTTAACCTTTCCTAGGCTCCATGCAAACCAGCCTTGACCATTTTCTTCTTTAGTTGGCTGACTTTCTGGGCTAGAAATCTCAGTACCTTTTTCATCACCAGATTCTGCATCATAAAATACATCCTGATCCTCAGAAAGACTCATTAAATAACTTTTAGCAGCATCAACATTTAAATGATCAGGTTGCTTAGGAACGTTATCAATATTTAAATAATCCAAACTATTAGCTCGTTGCTTTTGCTCACTGGAAAGAACCTCAAGATTTAAATAATCCAAACGAGTTAGTTCTTGCATGCTAGGTTTAGATCCATCTTCACGCTTAAACTGCTCTTCCGGACTAGAAACCTTAGTACCATAAATCCTACTGTACAAGCTGCTTCCAACGCTGTTAAGTGCTCCTCTTACAGATGCAATTGACGCATCATAAGTATTTTTCAAGCCACCTCCAATACCACTAAGTGTTCCTTTTGTAGACTCAGTTGATGGCACATAATTATCGTAAGCATATTTGCCAGAATACAAGACACCATTAACTGCTTCTTTTGCAAACCAAACAGCGCTATTAACTGTTCCTTTTGCAAGCTGAACAGTGCCATCAGCAATTGCCACTTTTAATTTGTCTTCTTCTATCTTTTTATTTTTTTCAGCTAGTTGAGTTTTTTGCTCAGAACTTTTCTGCTTTTGAGTGCGTACTTGATCTTTTAACTTAGAATTTTCTTCCTCTTGAGCTTCTACTTTATTTTTTAACTTAGAATTTTCTTCCTCTTTAGCTTTTACTTCCGCTTCTTTTTTAGCTAGTTGAGTTTTTTGCCCAGAAATTGTTTGCTCTTGAGCTTTCATTTTATTTTTTAACTCAGAATTTGTTTTGTTCTCACTAATTGCTTTATACGAAAGTGCAATAGTTACAACAGAAAACACAGCATAACCAATAATAAATGGCAAGCCAACACTTAATGCTGCAACTGGAGCTAAGAAACCAATATAAGGAGCTGCAGCAAACACTCCAGATGCTAATAAAGTGAAAGTAGCCAGAGTTCCAGCTATATAATAGGGTACATTGTTTTTAGAGGTTGTCCGGAAACAAGTAAATTCAAGCATATTCCCTCTTTAACATAACCCTACTCATAGCTAGGTATATGAAATTCT
>NZ_LYUY01000206.1:0-355 GCF_001675785.1 Wolbachia endosymbiont of Nomada ferruginata | reverse complement strand
AAAAAAACAGATGTTAATCTATAAAACCTTAGTACAAGAAATATATCCAAACAAGCAAGTAGAGTGCGTGGTTATTTGGGTGGAAGATTTAACCATTCAATCTGACTTTTAACGAAACTTGATTGCAAGAAATAGCTACTACGTCATACCACCGCGAACCGTCATACCGCCGCAGACCGTCATACCGCGATTCATTCGCGGTATCTCAGCCGCTAACACGTAGCGGAATGACAGCAGTCCTACGTCATACCGCTGCGGATAGATCCCGCTAACAAGTAGCGGGATGACGAATTACTTAACCGTCATACCACCGCGAACCGTCATACCGCCGCGGTATCTCAGCCGCTAACAAGTA
>NZ_LYUY01000092.1:0-4936 GCF_001675785.1 Wolbachia endosymbiont of Nomada ferruginata | reverse complement strand
ATTTTCGTTAATGATAGTTATAATAGGCTTAATCTCTACAATAACCTTATTTACACTTGATGATAAGGATAAAAAATAAACGTAACCGTTCACAGATTTCCACTTAATTCTTCAATCTCACTAATAGAAAGGCCAGTAAACTTAACAATAGTGTTGACATCAACATTATTAGCCAGCATTGCTTTTGCGACTTCAATTTTCCCTTCAATTTTCCCTTCCTCTTTACCAATTTTTTTGCCTTTTTCAGTAGCAAGATCAAGTCTGTATTCAAGAATGGCTTCTTCTTTCCGTAGATCCATTATCCTTTCTTCGTAAGCTACTAAATCTTTTTCGTTCCAACGAAACTTGTCTAATTCATCATATGCTAGCTTTATTATTGGCGCTTTTTCTGCTATCTCTTTTAAGTCCTCTTCTGTTGTTTCTTCTGCGTATTTAAAAAAGAAACACCACCTTTCTACTATACTTTCTAACTGCTCTACTTTATTTTTTGCGAATTTAGGCAACTCAATAAAGACAAACTGAAAATCTTTTAAGTAATGGCCGTTAGTTTTTATATCACGTATATTGTGAGTAGAAATATAATCAACTTCTTCAGGAAGTAAGTTACAATTTGATATAGCAATAAAGAAGACTTTCTTTAAATCAATGTAGTTGCCAGATTTATCTAATTGTCTTGAGTAAGCCTTAGCAGCATACAGTTGAGCTCGTTTTTCGAAGCCTTTGTCGCGAGTGAGCTGCATTTCAATCACATACCTGGCCCCACTAGAATCCCTGCAAAGAACATCAACTATACTTTGCTTATCAGATGCAATTTCAGGATCCATTATAGTACTGAGGAATTCCACTTCTTGTATAGTATTTATCTCGGTAAATCCTAAAATATCATTCAAAAAATGTATGAGAATATTCTTATTTTTTTCAGTGCCAAATATTTTTTTGAAGGTTAAATCCAGCTTAGGGTCGAGAAACTTAGATAAAGCCATAGCCAAAGTGCTTAAAAATATTAATAATTATACACACAATTATTCAACCATATTTTTGAAGATAGCTATAGCTATGCCGCCGCGAACCGTCATACCGCGATTCATTCGCGGTATCTCGGCATAGATTCCGCTAACTAGTAGCGGAATGACGATTGTGCATCGTGCTTTGCTAAAAAAAAATCACAGAATACAGTCTGGTTACATTACTCTAGCTATACGCAACAACTTTACTTTCAACAACTTTATTAGCAATAATACGACTTTCATAATCAATATTTATTATATCAGATAGTGAATTAATATCAGTATAACTACCAAAACTTTCCATTGTTGATTCCACTACCTCTACTATTTTTAAAAAGCCGATTCGTGACTTCAAAAATTCATTAACAGCTATTTCATTTGCAGCATTGAGCACAATACTGTTTGTTTGTGAAGCAGAAGAGTTTAACACTGCCATGCTAAGCTTTAGCGCAGGAAAACGCTTATGGTCTGGTTCTTGAAAGGTCAATTTTCCTTGCTTTGTTAAATCTAATTTACGATTTAAAGCTGATCTTTCCGGCCAAGACAAAGCATATGAAATGGGAATTGCCATGTCAGTCTCTGCAAGCACAGCAAAGTTGAACCCATCCTTATAAGTTACAATTCCATGTACTATTGACTCAGGATGCACTATTGCTTCAATTTTATCCGGGCTGATGTTAAACAAGTTATGTGCTTCTATTATCTCTAGTGCCTTATTCATCATTGTTGCGCTATCAACCGAGATTTTCTTTCCCATATTCCAAGTGGGGTGACTAAGCGCCTGATCTACCATGACATTTCTTAATTGCTCAGAACTATAATTTAAGAATGGTCCACCAGAAGCAGTAAGTATGATCTTTTCTATGCATTTGTCGTCATTTTGCAAAATTTGAAAAATTGCGTTGTGCTCAGAGTCAATAGAGATTATTTGTACGTTTTTTTCTTTAGCTTTTTTAAGTAATAACTTTCCACCGCAAACAATGCTTTCTTTATTTGCTAATGCAATGACTTTGGTACCGCTTTCTATAACCTCCATAACTGGCTCAAGGCCTGCAATGCCAACTATTGCAACAACTGAGAGATCAACAGGTATGGTAGCAATATTTGTAGCACCAATTGCTATTTTTACATCTGTACCAAGTAGATTTTCTTTTAAATCTTTGTAAAACCTTTCATCGGAGATAGCAACGTATTTTGCATTCAGCAGTTTTGCTTGGTGTGCCAGTAGAGCAAAGTTCGAATGGGCACTTAGTGCTTCCACTTGGTATTCTTCTTTTCTCTTTGAGAGCAAATCTACAGTCTTTTTTCCAACACTTCCTGTTGACCCTAAAACTGAAACCTTTTTCACTAAGACAAACTCATGTTAATTATAACAACAGCAACTTTTCTTATTAGGCCTTCTCGCATACTATTCAGCAGTTTTTAAGCGTTTAACCAAGTTCATGCCCGTGGTCATCACCAACAGATGGTGAAGGACCAGGTGAAAAAGATTGACCATGGTGATCACCTGCATCATGCATGTCTTGCAAACCATCAGCATTATGAGCTATTTCGTTATTGGCATGAGGGTAATCATCTGAGTGATGTCCATCATCACCATGAGCCATGTCCATTCCTTCTGATGGCATATCTTCCCCACCTCCACCTGAAAAATATTCTGCAAGGCCTTCAAGAAGTTTTATGCCAAACATATTACCTGACTTTCCAAACAGTGTTACTAAACTACTGCCACTCACCAAACTTTCAAACACATTATTATAAGCAGCAATCGCCCCTTCATGAAAGTTGAACAACCATTTCATTCCATCCACGACTGTTGAAACAGAGTCACTGTGACCAAGACCAAAACCACTTTTCTCACCAGCGGCTTCTTGGTGTTGTTGCTGCGCTTGCCATTCTGCAATATTTGGACCTTGAGCTTCACTCATAAATTTTTACTCTCAACCTTAAGCTATTATTTTATCACAAATATTGCAAAATATCAATAGAGCTTTTGAATATATAACTAATACAAACAATTCTGTTATCTGATATAGGGCCCAGTTTGAAAAAAATCTGAATTCCAATGTCCACTACCTTTTACAAAGTTAAAACTTAAAAATATGACTGTTAGCAATAGTGTATATATCTTTAGCTATATATAATGAATGAATTTTTTTATATATTCGTTATTAGTATTTTGTATTTCCTGAACAGTTCCATGGGAAATGATCTCCCCTTCATATAATACTGCTATTTTATCAGCTATTTTAAATGCGCTATGAATATCATGTGTAATCGTGATAATTGTAGGGTTAAGATCTCTAGATAATTTTATTATTATCTCGTTTACTATATCTGACATAATTGGGTCCAATCCTGAAGTTGGTTCATCCAATATGATGATTTCTGGGTTGTGTGCAATTGCCCTTGCAAGTGCCACTCTTTTTTTCATTCCACCTGATAGCTCTATTGGAAACATATCTGCTATATTTTCTTCCAATCCAACATCATTTAGCTTTTCAATTGCTAGCTGTTTTGCCTCCTTTTTGCTGATATTAAAGCGTTTTTTATAATTAAAAGATATATTTTCCCACACTGTAACATAGTCAAATAAAGCGGAATTTTGAAATAAAACCCCAAATTTATTTTTGCTTTTACTATTTATTTTAATAGACCCTGAGTCTGGTGTCAGCAAGCCAATGATTATTTTTGTTAATACAGATTTGCCGCTTCCTGAGCCGCCAAGTATGACTAATGATTCCCCTTTTGATATATCAAGATTTAGATCTTTTAGTACTGTCCTGTCATCAAAAGATAAGCTTAAGTTCGATATTGATATTATGGGGTTACGCATGTATCAAAGTAATCATGTAGTTTGCTAAAATGATCAGTATGGACGATAAAACAACAGTTGATGTTGTAGCAACACCTACTCCTCGTGCACCTTCTTTGCAATGGTAACCGTAATAGCAACTTGAGACAGAAATTATGGCGCCAAAAGCAGTTGCTTTAGCTAGCCCAGTTACAAAATCGTACGTATTAAAGAACTGAGCTGTGTATTTAATGTATATATTTAGATTGTGGTTAAATTCGAAGACTGCAGTGACATATCCTCCAAATATTCCTATTAGATCTGCACATACTGTAAGTATGGGAAATACTATGATTGACGCTAA
This sequence comes from Wolbachia endosymbiont of Nomada ferruginata, assembly GCF_001675785.1. Taxonomy (NCBI): domain Bacteria; kingdom Pseudomonadati; phylum Pseudomonadota; class Alphaproteobacteria; order Rickettsiales; family Anaplasmataceae; genus Wolbachia; species Wolbachia endosymbiont of Nomada ferruginata. Next base: position 771 of record NZ_LYUY01000092.1, on the reverse strand, counting down.
AATCCTTGGTGCAATTAAATATTTGAAAGGGTTAATGTTCAAAGTTGTAAGGGCATCTATTTGCTCGGTGATGCGCATCGTACCAATTTCTGCTGCAACTGATGATCCAACCTTTCCTACCATTATTAAGCTGATCAAAACTGGTCCTAACTCTTTAATGATAGTGATCGTAACAAGTTTGGGTATTATCTGTTCTTGGTTAATTAATGGGTCACTCAAGCTACTTTGTAAAACTATCGCCGCTCCTATAAAAACTCCAGTGAGCCCAACAATTGGCAGAGAGAAAAAGCCTATCTCTATAATTTGTCTTGCTACGTTGCTAAAATAATATGGCGGCACAAGGCAGTGGTATAGAGATTGAATAAAAAATATGAATGCACTACCAAGCCTTAACAAAAAATTGATAAAGTACCTACCAATTATCCTAACACTATTTATATCAAAAAAGCTCACTTTGTATTCATTTTAGCTAGAGGTTAGTCTTACTGATTTTATTAAAATTTTTATTAACTTTATCGCAAAGTATAGCTGAGATATGTTTTAAGTTCAACATACTTGATGTTTTAATTTAAAGCTCATATAGCTAACCCAAGAAAGGTTTCCCTACGTCATACCGCCACGGTATCCACAACTGTACGAACGTTGTAGTTTGGGAGCAATTCCCACCAGTGGGCCAGTGCCCAGACACTGGGATGGCTTTGTTGCATCGCTAGCTATGATGGATTAAAGATAAAAAAGGTGGAGAATATCAGTAGCTTATTATTCTGGTAT
>NZ_LYUY01000091.1:0-5008 GCF_001675785.1 Wolbachia endosymbiont of Nomada ferruginata | reverse complement strand
TTTAAGCCCGTACTCATATGGATGACAGCCATCTAAATTTAGTTTAGAGATGTAACCACTGATAAAATGTGACCAAAACTGCGCTAAAAGACCTGACCCGCAACACCTAACTAAGTGCTCATACTCCAATAGACTACTCTTACCTTGAGCTGATAGGCTTTTTTTTCTTTCCTCAAATAAGGCAATAATATCTTCTTCTAGACAGTACCGACAGGCAATAGCATACTTATCAAAGAGATTACCTGAATCTGGCGCAATTAACTTTTTGCCTACCACTTGCCTATCAAGCTTAACTCCACGTAAATTGTCTACTTTTTTCCAACAATCCTCACTAGACAGAACTTGTGCAAGAAAATTACGTCCTTTCTTGCCACTTTTTTGATGTAAACGCCAATTTGCATAGCACCAGCGTTCAATTTGAAAAAGCTTAGATGCTCTATAGGGATCATCCTCTTTAATAGACGAAAATAAAACTTTTGGAATATCTGAACGCAGCATGATCACCTCTCTATCAATGAAAAAACATGGAAACTGTTACATCTAACATACACTATAGTAACTTGATACCATTTGAAGTAAGATATCCCGTTTCTAAGTTTTGTCAATCCTTAATTTGAATTTTTTTTAGACTTGAATAACCTTCGACAAAAGGCGCTTAATAGGTCCAATATATAGTCTTTTATTACTTTTAAATTCTGTTTTTATTATAAGTTTACCTTAATTATTCTTTCTTAGGTAAATTGCTATTAATTTAGCAATACACATCATTAATAACTTAAACAACACAGCCATTTCCAGCACCCAAAACCAGCTAATGAGAGAAGAGTTTTTTTTGGGATCAGCCGGTCTACCAAACGATACATACGAACTTTTTTATATGGTAGTTTCATTATACGCTAAAACTAACCACATTAGCCCATTTCACCCACATCTACATACGAACTATTTTGCCTAAGCTTATGAAAATAATTTAAATCTTCTATTTTTATAACCTTATTTTTACGCGGCTTGTTCTCACAAATATATGACCTTTTTTGAAGGAGTAAACAATTGAATTCTTTATAACACTAACTATAGTAGTTTCGAAAATGAATGATAAATTTTCATTACGAGATTACCCCCTAAAAGCTGCGAGTTTGTATGTTAGTGCACTATCATTTATTTTAGAAAACACTATAGCATGGTACTTTCACTAAAATATTTTTTAAAAAAGTTAGTTGACTTATAAATAATTCTCTACTAATACTGGCATGTGTTTTTTATTCTGCTGAAGTGGCTCCGCAGGTTACTGTATAAGCTTCAGCAGTTTTTGCACTCCTTTAAAGCATCATATTCCTATATATTAAATATCGCTAGTGCTTCTCAATTTTGTTGATCTATAGTAAAACTGGCTAAAACTTGGAGTCATAAGCAACTTTTAACCTCTCTATATACTCCATTGTTACTCACCATGAAAACTTAACAAAAGCTTAACGACGTGAGTAGTAAAAAAATTATGGTTATTGACTTAATGTTATAGATCGCATACAATATACCATATATCTTAGCTTAAGGGGTAAGTATGGGTGAGTCTACTGGGATAGTAAAATCTATCATCAATCTACTAAAACCAAAATCCAAACCAGAACCATCTGATTTTGAATATGAATCCATTATAGAACATTTATCATCTAAAGAGCATTTATTAAATGAACTGATGAATGATATGTGGTACTCAGGAGATTTACCATCAGTTAGAAACTATAATGAACCATCATCTTTGATAGATAGCAAACTTGGATTAAGTGAACAGATTTGTGTTTGGTTTGCTCTAGATCATGATCTTACACCAAGTCAAAAAAATTTAAACAAAAAGTTACTTAGTGCTCTAAAATGTTTAGCTTCTAACTGTGGTTCATTTGATAATACTGAACCTCTTGAAGAATTTTTATATGACAATAAAAACAATAAAGATTTAAAAATAATTCTTAACCTCAAAAGAGGAGAATCTCAATCAACAGTATTGCATGCGGTTGCAGGAGCAAATATTGGTGGATTTCGTCGCACAGGAAATCAGGCTATAGATTTACTCTTAGAAGCAGGCGCAGATCCTAACATACAAGATAATAAAGGAAAAACACCATTATACCTTGCTGCTGCCAAAGGTCATTACAATAATGCAAACTCTCTTCTCTTAAAAGGAGCTAACCCTAATATAACAAGTAGAAAGGGCAAAACTCCACAACGAATAGCAACTAATAACCTCTACTATAATATTGAAGAATTATTTTTAACTGATAAACAGAAAAGGATGAATAAGGAATTGTATGACTTACTTGTACTCGATTCAGACTGCACTGAAAATTTAAAGGAGTTTTTAAGTAAGCATAAAAGAGATTCAGACCTAAAAGTGGTGCTAAATATTCGGCAAGGAATGGGTGAATCAAAAGTGTTTTCGTATGTTGATCGTTTTGCTTGGGACAATGAAGGTCTTGCTCAAGAGTTAAGAAAGATATTTTTAGAAGCAGGAGCATTAGATTATGATATAAATATTTATCGTCAGCAAAAGAAAGGACAGGCCAGTAAATTACTCGTTAATTTAACTTCAAATCAAAAGGAGAAGTTAAATAAGTTTTCTGATAAGGTATTTCGAGCTCAAAACATGGCTGAACTTGAAGAGATTGTAAATGATGCTATAAAGTCTGGTGTACGTTTAAATTATTCTTCTTCACAAGATTTTTTTTTAGGTAATGAGTACACTTTTACCGATTATGTGATGAAAAAAATCAGTGAGTTAGAAAAGAATCCTAAAGTTGCTAGTAATATAATATGTCAATTAGTATCAAAAGGGGCAGTGTTTGGTAATACAGTTGATGCTAACACACTGACATCAGAATTTAAAGAGCATAAAACTAACCTAAAAAAAGCTTATAGAGATTATATTAGCAATTCTCATAAGTTTATTGAAATCGCAAAAAGTGCAACCAATAGCGAGCTAAAAGATGCAAGAGTAGACAACTCCGTTTTTTACTTAGAATATTCTAAAGATAGTAAAATAGACATTATAAAGATAACAGATGGGGCAAGGGATTTAGGTCTAACCGATGGAGATGTAAAGTGTGGAAGAAATATAGTAAAGATCGGTAGTAGTGAAGTAGAAATTCAAACTGAAGGTGGAATAAGGTATTACACAGATCTTACAGAAGGCAGCGATATAGTATTAACCTTCTATACTAGTTTGGGAAATGTAGATGTTAGACTGTATCCTGACATACAGGATAAAAGCAAAATTATAGTAAAAGTGAGTAATAGAGAGGAAATATTAGAAAAATTCAAAGATCGAAAAGAAGAATTAGGTAATGATTGCGCACTTGGTGAAGATTTGGTTTATGATGCTATTGAAAATGGGTACTTTGAAAGATCTGGTGGATTAATGCGCCCTGAGGTAATAACCGAGTCTAACAACAAATGGACAGAACGTGAAGAGTTAAGAAGGACTTCTGATCCTAGGAGAGAAGTTTCTAGGTAGATTAATTTGCTAAAAAAGTTGAAGATTATTATTTAAATATAAACTACTGTAATTTATAGATTAAGGAGTTCGTATCAATGTCTATGATCTTTTAAGAATACTCTTTTATATTGTTTTTAAGCTGGCTACAAAATGAGGATATGGAACATACAATTGGCTGAGCCGCCTTTTACAGAATTTCTCTCCAGATCTACTATTAAAATATGCAGCTAAAATTGGATACATCTTCTACCGCTGTTGCAGCTAATATGTCAAAATCTTCATCATTTATATTGATATTTTCGCATAATTGATTTTGTAACATTTATTTGCTCTTCTGTATCAATTTCAACATCTTTTTGTGTGGCTCTTTGTAGTAGCTCCTTTTGCAATAACCTTTTTTAATTTTCTGGCACATACTTTTTTCGATGTTTTTTCATATTGTTGTTTTTATAAACGTTACGATGCTGAGCCGTAAAATTTCTTCAATTGCTCACCCCAAAGCATCGGTATTTCCCTTAATTCAGCTAACTTCAAATCTCTTGGCTGCCTCCCCTTTACTATGTCTTCCTTTATTTTTGGAGCTAAATAATTTAATCTTAAAATTTGCTGTATACGTCTTGTACCTATATTAATTTTGGCACTTAGCTCTTTTATATTTGCGTATTTTCCTTCCTCTAGTTGCCGTTTCCACAGGTAGGCTCTTACCACTGTTTTCAGTAGCGCATTATTTGTTTTTCCTTCTGGCTCTACTACTGTACATTTGTTTCCTTTCTTTTTTATTGGTATAAATTCTATCTTATCCTCTGAACTCACTTCTATTCCATCCTCTCTTACCATTACTCCCTTTATTAACTTTTTCACTACTTCTTTCTGCTTTCCAAAACTTAGATTTCTCCACTCTTCTTCCCATTTTTCATATAGCTGTTCAGCTTTCTTCATCACTTCTTTTTCCACTTCTCCAGCAATTATTGTTCTGTTCACTGATCCACAATCCTTCCCCCTTAAATGGTTATTGCACACATAATATCGGTACCTTTTATTTTCCTTTTTTGCATAGGTCAACGTCATATTTACATCACAGCTCTTGCACTTTATTATCCCCTTTAGTAGCGCTTCCTCATATTTTGCTTTTCTATATGGCTGATTCTTTATTAATTCTTGCGCTTTTTGCCATTTTTCTTCTTCTATTATTGCTTCATGTTTTCCCTCATATTGCTTCTCATAATGTCTGATTTTTCCCATATATGTTGGATTTGTTATTATTCTCCTTACCGTGGCCTTTTTAAAGATATCTGATTTTGTTCGGTACCCTTGGCTATTTAACTCTCTTGCCAGTTCTGCCATTGATTTCAGCTCCATGTACCTATCAAATATATGTTTCACCGTCTTTGCTTCTTTTTCATTTATTATTAATTCTTTATCTTTCACATCATACCCTAGCGGCAAAGTTCCACCCATCCATAACCCCTGCTCCTTTGATGTTGCTATTTTATTTTTTACTCTCTCTACTATCATCTC
>NZ_LYUY01000090.1:0-5234 GCF_001675785.1 Wolbachia endosymbiont of Nomada ferruginata | reverse complement strand
TCTTGTCATCCCAGTGCTTGACACTGGGATCCAGGAATTTTATTAAGTTGGTAAGCATAAAAGTAGCCGTTTTATGTTAAAACACAACGTTCTTGATGAGATTACGGCAAGGCTGGATTCCAGACTGGAATGACAAAGTTACCCAAGTAGCCTCTTTCTTGTCATCCCAGTGCTTGACACTGGGATCTCATTTTACTTTATGATGATGTCATGAAAGTAGCTTTCCATCCAAAAGGGTGTCATTCCAGTCTGGAATCCAGACTTTAATTGTTATACTTGTAAATAAGTCTGGTGCAAATAAACGTTCATCTCAAAATGCAGTATTTTTGTTGAAATAGCTCAACTGGATTCCAGACTGGAATGACACCATTTGCTGTGCAATTTACCTTCAAAAATGAATGTTCGTACAGCTATGGAATGAATCGCGGTATAGCTATAGCATATACTAGCAACTAGTTTACCAAAAAAACATAGCAGTTTTTCTATGATTTGAGTATAATTCCAGCTTTACCTAAACAGAAAATTTAATGTTAATGTATCTTTCCTTACCATTTTTTATTACTGAGAATTATTTATTAATTACTGCGTTGATTCCACTTTTAAGTGCGTTAGCTATTTTTTTTACTGGTAAATGGCCCAGAGTGAACAATAGTATTACTGTCACTTCTTCTCTACTTCTGTTTGCGTATACGTGTCTGTGCACTTTATATTGGGTGTATGGTGATCATTCTCAATTTATCCTCATGGATTTTGGTAATAATTTGCATATTAGTTTAAAGCTAGAGTCTAGTGGAGTGATATTCAGTTTATTAATATTATTTTTGTGGATACTAACCAGTATATATGCAATATGTTATATGCAGAATAACTATGCTGATAGCAATCACTCAAGTTTTCTATGCTTTTTTTCAATATCGATTAGCTGTACAATGTTTATTGCTTTTTCTGGAGATTTGCTTACTACATTTGTCTTTTATGAGCTTCTAACTATTAGTACATACCCCCTGGTTACTTACAACTCAACAAATGAATCAATGATTGCAGGGCGCTATTACTTTGGCGTGCTATTTTTCTCTTCTTTGGTATTATTTTTTCCTGCAATAGGCCTTTTATATAATGAATTTCATACTTTAGACTTTGTAAGTGGTGGAATATTCAAATTTGATACTTCACTCAGCACTTTTATTGCGGTGTGTTTTGCTATGCTGATTTACGGAATAGGAAAAGCTGCATTAATGCCAATGCATTTTTGGTTACCAAAAGCAATGGTTGCACCAACTCCTGTAAGCGCACTACTGCATGCTGTTGCTGTTGTGAAATCCGGAGTTTTCATCATCATAAAAGTTATATTATACACTTTCGGTGTCGGTAACATGCAACGTTTTGCGCAGCAAAGTTGGTTTGCTGGAGGGTGGCTTCCGTACGCTGCTGGATTTACTATAATTACTGCATCATTGATTGCATTAAAGCAAAAAGAATTAAAGAAATTGCTTGCTTACTCTACCATCTCTCAATTGTCGTATATTATATTATTCGCTTCAATTTTTAGTGAGCTCAGCATGAGAGTTGCAATTTTTCAATTAGTTTGCCACGCATTTGCAAAAATCACTTTGTTTTTCGTTGCAGGTAGCATAATAACGAAAACAGGCGAGAAATATATAGATAAGATTCACGGTATAGGACGCAGTATGCCAATTAGCATGACAGCATTTGCTATAGGTGCATTGTCTATGATAGGGGTGCCGCCTGCTCCGACTTTTTGGGGTAAATTTCTCATTTTTCAAGCTGTTTTCAACTCTGGCAATGTAATACTTTCTGTGTTTGTAACTTTAGTGTTAATTGTTAGTACTATACTCAACGCTCTGTACTTTTTACCGATGATTTACAATGCCTTTTTCTTAAAACCTTCTCAGAATTACTTCATTAAAAAAACGCCAATTCTTCTAGTTTTACCTCCAGTTATTACTGCTATGTGCACTTTGGTTATTTTTTTTAGCTACCAAGTAATATTTTAAATGTGATTATCTGTATTTATAACCATTAACAATAAATTTAAATGGTATTATACCAGCCAGAGTTGCTTTTATATTCGACAAAGTGAAGCTAATCTCCACAGTATCCTCCTTATTTTGCTCGGTTGTAAAAACTACAGTAGCATTTCCAGCAAATGTAACTAAGTCCTTGGTCGATCGATCAATAGATAATGTTATTACATTTATGTTGGCGATTTTTCTTTTAGATAAAGACAAATTACCAGCTTCATTATTCGTTTTTTCCTGAAAGCCTTGATAGATTTTATGTATAGAATTGTTTCTTATAAAATTTTCTTGGTACTTCGGTTCAACGATCTTAATGGACTCGTATATTTCAATGTATTTACTTATTAAGTACCTCGCTGTGGAAGTGTATTCATCTTCCTTTTTACTGAAACTAAGCTTATGCATTGCAGAGAACTCATCTTCTGTGTGGTTCATATACTTCACAAAATTTAAATCTTTTTTAATAGGAAATAACAGGTATATGTTTAATGTTAATAAACATATACCTACTAGGAGAAGCGATACTATTAATGCCATCCAAGATCTTTCTGCTACACAAAACAGATACCTATGGCAATACCATTCGACTGCTTTACTGAAATAACTTTTGTTTTTTACTGATTCAAGCAATTTATCTTCCATAACACAATGCTACCAAATCCAATTATAATAACAACAAAATTAGATACTCTAAAAAACTTTAAAATATGTCTAAATTTTCCAAAATAGGATGAATGATTATATCACCTTGTTCCGCAATAAGGTAGAATTTGTCGATTTTGCTCACATCTATATTTATCATTTTTATACTGAAATTTTCAGGATTGTAAATATTACTTTCAGCACTTTTGTGATAATTATAATAATGTAATTTATTTTGATCATCAAAATAACCAAATTCATCAGCGAGGGTTCCCACTTTGCTACCTTTACCATCTTTGACTAGCCTAAATAGATCAATTGCGTGGTTTTGAGATCCAGGCTCAATAGGACCTTCTGCAGCAAAAAACTTAGGTGCATGACCAACATATTCCTTAAATTTTAGATTATGAGTCTTTTTTACACTACCAAAATCCACAAATTTATATTCATCTGAAACGCCAGAATATTGTGGATCATACTTTTTATATTCAAAAAACTCATTACCTAAAAAATTACAAAACGTTAATTTATAATTATCATGATCGGATTTAACGACTTTAAGGTAATGAAAATCTCTAGGAATCTTTACTTCCTCTTCCGTAATATGATTACGTACAACAAGCTCATCATTTAGCATATGATAGCCAATTTTTGGCAAAGTAGCTATATTGATTGTCTTGTTTAGCTTAAAATTTGCTTCATAAATGCCACTTAACAACTCCTTTCCTTTTTCTAGGGTTACGTCTTGATCTGAAGCTATATTCTTAATTAAGCTTAATTTTTTCTGCATGTTCAATATGGCTTTCGTCAAAACTTCTATTGATTGCCATACAGTTAATTTATTATCAGTCAAATTATATACTTCGAGTATTAAATTAACAGAATTTTATCATGAATTTATGTTAAAAGTATTATACTTCGTAAACTTATGTCATGATATTAACTACATTAGCTAAAACATGCTTTTTATCTAAGTGGAGTTGCTTTGCGGCAACGAAAAGTTTATCTATTTTTTTCCACTGACTTAGCAGAATTTCAACACCATTTACCTCTCTCTTTATGCTTTCTAAAATGAAGGCCTGAATTATATATGATGCTAGTTCTAGTTCGATTTCGCTATTAATTACTTTATTAATCATATTGGGATTCTTTAAATCATGAAGAAATTTATAAAAGCATTTGTATGCTTCATAAGCATCACTACTTATTGCATTTATTATCATTCCTGGCATTCCAGGAAATAAAGTAATGATTTTATCAAACGTTTGATCATCAGATTTACATTGAGATGAAACAACTTGCTTTGTTTCATCATAAGTTAATGGAAGTAAATTTAGTTGGAAACACCTACACCGGATAGTGGTTTGTATATCATATGGCTTATGGCTAATTATAAATACCTTAGAATCTTTTGGCGGCTCCTCTAATATTTTCAATATTGCGTTTTTAGCGTTATTAGTCATTACCTCTAAGCTATCTATTATAGCTATTTTGTGTTCTGATTGAATGGGACTTAAGTGTAGAAAGTTTTTCATTTCTCTGACTTTTTCTATTCCGATAGTATCACCTTCAACAATGTGTAAGTCCAACGCTACTTCATTATAGTTTTTTATGAGTAACCAATTGGAAAAGGATTTTGCAAGTGTTGCTTTTCCTATACCTTTTTTACCACAGATCAGCCAAGACTGAACAGATAAGTTGTTCATTATTTTTTTTTTGGCTTGGTTGTGGCCTATTACTTTTTTCATTCTTTCTCCTATAGATTTTAGTTTGAAAATGCGTTGTTTACTGTTTGTAATGAAATTGCACCTTCCCTTAAAACCTTAATCTTATCTTCGGTTAAGTCAATAATAGTAGATTCTATACCAGAAACTAGTTCGTCATCTTCAATCACTACAGATAAATGTTGCTTAATGGATTGTGGTATATCGTTTGCCTTACATACACTTTTTTTTCCTGAAATATTTGTACTAGTTGCAACTATTGGAACTTTCAGTTTGTTTAGTATTGAAATTGCAATAGGATGCTCAGGAATTCTGATACCTATACTATCTTTAAAGAATTCGTTTGGCAATATGTTGTTGTTTTTAAGTGGTAAAATATAGGTAATTGGTCCAGGAGAAAAGTAGTTTATTAAATCAATATATCTTTCCTTTACCTTTGCTATTTTTGTCAAATTGTAAATATCACTAACAAATATAGACAGTGGTTTATTTTGAGAGCGTTTCTTTATCTGATATATTTTTCCTATAGATTCATTATCTAGTGCATTACAAGCAAGAGCATACACTGTTTCTGTTGGAAAACACACTAACAAGTTGTTCTGTATTGCATTTATTATTTTAGATACCATATAGCTCAAAACTTATTTATAACAACTAGATCAGTTTTGTTGCATTGTATCTTATATAGTAACTGCTAGTTTGTATCCGTTCAGGATAGCGGCAAGACCATAGAGTAAAAGTGAGTTTACAACAAATGGTGTCATCCCAGTGCTTGACACTGGGATCCAGGAATTTTATTAAGTTGGTAAGCATAAAAGTAGCCGTTTTA
>NZ_LYUY01000205.1:0-359 GCF_001675785.1 Wolbachia endosymbiont of Nomada ferruginata | reverse complement strand
TAAATAGTGTGAAGTTTCAAGATGGAACAAGATTGTTATATGATAAGGAAAAACATCATTTAGAGATTGAAGTAGTAGACAAAATAACACTGAAAGCTGGGGAATCGAGGATAGAAATGACAAAAAGTGGAATAAAATTGAAGGCAGATAAAATAAACCTTAATTAAATGAATAAATCGGTTGTACGAGTAGGAGACTATTGTGGAGAAGTAACACCGCATTTCTGCATTAGTGGGAGTAACAATGTTTTTGTAAACGGTAAGTCAATATGTAGACAAGGAGAAAGTTTTAGTGAAGGAAAAGTAATGATTCAAGGATCAAAAACAGTGTTTGCAAATGGTCTTAGTGTAGGAAGAGTA
>NZ_LYUY01000089.1:0-5293 GCF_001675785.1 Wolbachia endosymbiont of Nomada ferruginata | reverse complement strand
AAAAAAAGGCAAAAGAAGCCCCATGGTTAACTAGTTATTTATATGTACTTCAAAATATTGGCGTTTTTTATTCTAAACGCTACGATTCAGCCGCTTTTAAATGCGACTAACCTAAATTATAAACGTTAAGAAATTTACTGAGTGAAAAAAAAGGCAAAGAAAACCCAGGGTAGCTAGCATTCAAATTCTCCCTTGTCAATTTGACGTTTTTTGCTGTCTTAAACGCTTTGTAAGCGCGTTTCAGCTTATATAGGTAAAAACCCAGAAATGTTGTGAAGACATACGGTGCACATAGTGCAAAAAATTAAAAATAAGACGCCAACTACGTTGTTTTTTTTGCTGTTTAATCTGCACAGATGAAGATAACTAAATATTCAGTACCATGATAGGGGGGCTAGCAAAGCTTGTCAAGGAATTTTTATGGCCTAGCGTCACGTGCTGGAATGACATTTGGGAATATGTTATCCGTTTGTCACTTCTAAATGATAAGAGCCTCAATGAATTTATTAGTTTATTACATGTCTCTTTTCATGTATAAATCTATAGAAAGTTTTATACGGAAGTTGTTTTATGAGCAAAATTATAGAAATCAGAGCACCAAAAACTCTTGGTGGTGAATCAGTTACAGAAGGTATAGTAAAAATAAAGAAGGGTATTGGAGAAGCAGTAAAAGTAGATGACTTGATCTTTGAAATTGAAACTGACAAAACAGCACTCGAATTAACTGCAGAAGCTTCAGGGCAAATAACTGAATTTCTTATAAAAGAAGATGATGTAATAAGTCCTGATCAATTGTTAGCGAAGCTTTCCATGGGAGAAGTAAAAAAGGAAGCGAGAAAAGAAGATAAAAGCGAAAGTGCTGCTAAAAAAGATGCTCCATCAGCTCGTAAAATTATGGAAGAAAATGCAATCAGTGCAGAAAGCGTCAAAGGAACTGGCATGGGAGGCAGAATAACAAAAGCAGATGTGATAGGCCATATGAACAAAGCTGAACAACCTGCAATAAAACAATATGAATTGCCAAAAAGTGTAGTAAATGGAGAGCAAAGAGAGGAACGAGTAAAAATGAGCAAAATAAGGCAAGTAATTGCCGCTCGTTTGAAAGCATCGCAAAATACTGCTGCAATACTGACCACGTTCAATGAAATTGACATGAAGAATGTCATGGATCTAAGAGCAAAATATAAGGACGCCTTTGAAAAAAAATATGGAATAAAACTTGGTTTTATGTCGTTTTTTATAAAGGCAGCGGTGCAAGCATTGAAAGAAATTGCTGAAATTAACGCTGAAATCTCAGGCGATGAAATCATATATAAACATTACTATGACGTAGGTGTTGCTGTTGGCACCGATAAAGGTCTTGTTGTACCAGTTATTCGGGGTGCCGATCAGATGTCATTTGCAGAAATTGAGTTGACTTTAGTTGCTCTTGGCAAAAAAGCTCGTGAGGGTAAATTACAAGTATCAGAAATGGAAGGTGCAACATTTACCATCTCAAACGGTGGAGTATACGGTTCACTTCTTTCCACTCCGATAATAAACCCTCCGCAATCTGGAATACTTGGAATGCATTCAATACAAAACAGGCCAGTTGCTGTTGGTAATGCAGTAGAAATCAGACCTATGATGTACATTGCTCTCTCTTACGATCACAGAATAGTTGACGGCAAAGGAGCAGTAACTTTCCTTGTTAAGGTAAAAAATTACATAGAAGATCCAAACAGATTAGTTTTGGAAGTGTAGCTCAAATGAGTTGTTGTTAGTCTAGTATTGCTCAAAACCTAAACTTTGTCTAATTCTGCCAGCAGTTTAGCAACTTCAGAAATGATTAGGACTCTGATGTTCCTTAAAGATAGATACAGCCCGTGCAAACGACTCCTGTTGTTTCTTGTGGTCACCTAAGGTACCATAAACTTCACATAAGTCTGCCAGTAGTTTGGCAACTTCCGGATGATCAGGGCCGTAATGTTCTTCAAAAATAGGAAAGGCCTGTTCAAGTAGCTCCTTTTTTTCCTTATGGTCACCTAAATCCCCATGAGTGCCACCGTGGCTTACCAGTAGCTTAGCAACTTGAATATGACCAGAACCATAGTGTTTCTCAAAAACAGGTGAAACCCGCTCAAACAACTCTTTAGCTTTCTGAGGATTACCTAAATCCCTGTAAACATTACCTAGATTTGCTAGTGTTCTAGCAACTTCAAAATGATCAGGCCCATAATGCTTCTTTTGAATCGCTAGAGCCCTTTCAAGCAGCTCTTTAGCTTTATGAGGGTTACATAAATCCTTGTAAGCGTTACCGAGACTCACTCGTACTTTAGCAACTTTAAAATGATCACGGCCATAATATTTCTCAAAAACAGGCAAAGCTTGCTCAAGAAATTTTTGTGCCTTCTGGGGACTGCCTGAAGCCCCATAAGCGGGGCCTAGAATTTCCCATAGTTCAACAACTTTAGAAGTAATCATGGACATGATGCTTCTCAAGAATAAATGAGGCCTGCTCAAGCAACTCCTTTGCTTTCTGAGGGTTACCTAAATCCCCATAGGTAATACTTAGGTTTGCCAATAGTTTAGCAACTTCAAGATGATCAGGACCGTAATGTTTCTCAAAAATAGGTAAAGCCCGTTCAAACAACTCTTTAGCTTTTTGAGAATCACCTAAGTCTCCATAAGTTCCGCCTAGGTTTTTTAGTATTATAGCAACTGTAAAATGGTTAGGCTCATAATGTTTCTCTTGAATTGCTAAAGCCCGTTCAAGCAACTCTTTTGCTTTCTGAAGATTGCCTAAATCTCCATGAGCGTTACTTAGGTTTGTCAATGTGATAGCAACTTGGAAATGATCGGATCCATAATGTTTCTCTTGAATTGCTAAAGCCTGTTCAAGTAACTCTTTTGCTTTCTGAGGATCACCTAAAGTCCTATAAGTGGTACCGAAGCTCACTAATGTTCTAGCAACTTCGAAATGATCAGGTCCATAATGTTTTTCTTGAATTGCTAAAGCCCGTTCAAGCAACTCTTTTGCTTTCCGAGAATTACCTAAATTCCCATAGGCATCACCTAGATTGGCCAATGCAATGGCAACCTGAAAATGATCAGAACCATAGTATTCTTCAAGAATAGGTAAAGCCTGTTCAAGCAACTCCTTTTGCCTACTAGGATTACCTGAATCCCCATAAGCATTACCTAGATTTGTCAGTGCAATGGCAACTTGAAAATGATCAGAGCCATAGTGTTTCTCAAGAATAGGTAAAGCCTGTTCAAGCAACTCCCTTTGTTTCTGAGGATCACCTGAGGTACCGTAAACAATACCGAGGTTTATCAATGCAATGGCAATTTGAAAATGATCAGAGCCATAATGTTTTTCTTGAATTGCTAAAGCCCGTCCAAGTAACTCTTTTGCTTTCTGAGAATCACCTAAAGCTCTATAAGAGGTACCTAGACCTACTAATGTGCTAGCAACTTGGGAATGATCAGGCTCATAATGTTTCTCTTGAATTGCTAAAGCCCGTTCAAGCAACTCCTTTTTTTCTTCATAGTTACCTAAATTCCCATAAATGATACCGAGGTTTGTCAATATAACAGCAACTTGGGAATGATCAGGCCCATAATGTTCCTCTTGAATTGCTAGAGCCCGTTCAAGTAACTCTTTTGCTTTCTGAGGGTTACCCAGACCCCCATAAGCGTTGCTTAGGTTTGTCAGTATAATAGCAACCTGGAAATGGTCAGAGCCATAATGTTTCTCAAGAATAGGTAAAGCCTGTTTAAGTAACTCCTTTTGTCTCCTATGATTACCCAGATCCCCATAAGCGATACCTAGATTTGCCAGCGCTATAGCAACTTGAAAATTATAAGGCCCATAATATTTCTTAAAGATAGATAAAGCCTGTTCAAGCAGCTCCTTTTGTCTTCTGGGATTACCCAAGTCATGGTATCCATCGTTCATCCATATTAACAAATACACAAGATAATCCTTTTCTATTGTTTGTTTTTCTGAAGGATTTTTTGCTAGCCAATTATCTATATGTGATAAAAACGCTTCTAAGTGCGGCAATAATTGTCGCTTCTTAGCATAATCTTCTAATTTATCACTGTCGTCAGGGAAGCTTTCTTTTAGTAATTCAAAAGTCTTTTTCACAACTTTGTTTTTGCCTTGTTTTTCTAACTCTATCCTTATTACTTGCTGTACTAACCTGTGAATATTGACTAAATTTTGCTCTTCTCCTGAGTTGATCATTGAATATTGCTTAAGTAGTTGGATAGCATCACCTAACTTTTCTCTATTGCGCTCTAATCCTAAAAACATTTCTACAGGAATGTTGTCAGGAGCAATATAGGCGATGGTATCTAAAATTTCTTTGGCTTGTTGGCCGTACTCTTGGTTATCTTTGATTTTATTAATAGTAATTCTCCAGGTTATAAAAGTTGTCTCGGTGTAACTATCATTGCTGTTTTCAGGAAATTCAAAATCAAGTAACTTTTCTGCTTCCTCTTTATACCTCTTTAAATAATCACTGATTTCAAACCTCAGGCCTACATTCTTTAATGCTATATCCCTTTCTTTTATATATGCAACTGCCTGCTGCAGAGCTAAAGGAAAATGCTGTAATGTCTCTGCTAAACTCTTTATTTCATTTTCTTGTGATCCATCTTTTATACCCAGTGCTTTTTTAATGAAGTCTATTGATTCTGGTTCGGTAAATGTACCCAATGTTAACGGTTTTATATCTCCCCACTTCTGATTACGAGAGGTAATCAGAACACTAGGTTTATTATCATCAGATGATAAAAAGTGGGACGGTAAAAATTGACTAATACCAGCATCTTGACCTTCACTTCTATATTTTTCTGCATTATTGAAAACAAAGAGACTTTTTCTCTTGGCGAAAAAAGCGTATATGTCTCTTACAATAGATTCAATATCCCTATCTTCTGTAGGAATGCCTAAAAGACCTTTAGCTAATCTGAAAAAAGACTGCACTATAGTTTCATAGGTTGCAGCATTTATCCATATAATATTGTTGTCATAATCTTTACTGTGCTTTTCAATATATTTTCTGGCTAGTTCAGTTTTACCTATTCCTCCCAAACCACAGATAGAAACTAGTTGTGATATTACTGTGGCTACACCTTGACTTTTTTGTATTAATTTGTGTAGTTCTCGTAATTCTTCTGTCCTTCCAGTGAACGATCCTACTGGATTTCTCACATCAAATCGAAAGCCTCCTAAGAGGTTGTCCGGAAACAAGTAAAAGGCTATAATATCTGAAATTTTAGTACGGGGTAAAGATGAGAAAAA
>NZ_LYUY01000009.1:0-23988 GCF_001675785.1 Wolbachia endosymbiont of Nomada ferruginata | reverse complement strand
AATTGAACATAAGACGCCGATACATTAAGTAATCCTTACCTTTTAATCTGCAGATTGGCGAAAGCAAATACAATAGCTTCAGTTTCATGATAAGGGGGCTGGCGGAGTTTGTCAAGTAAGTTTTTTGTATTTTAACCTTAGATTTGAGAAATCTTATAGGCTTTTGTTCTCATGAAAATTATGTTCTCATGAGTAAATTAATGTTATCCTTTTTTGTTGATCTAAAGTTTCTTATGTTCATACACTTACGTGTTCAGAGTGTTTATTCGCTTCTTGAAAGCTCGGTTAAAATTGAGGAGCTGATCGGCCTTTGTTTGCGAAATAAAATGCCAGCGGTTGCAATTACTGATTCAGGTAATTTATTTGGTTCACTTGAGTTTGCAGAATATGCAGCAAGTAGAGGAATACAGCTAATAATAGGATGCAATATTATAGTAAAACATTCAGAACAAAATTTACCTATATTATTGCTTGCAAAAAATGAGCAAGGATATACTAATTTAGTCACTTTGGTGAGTGAGTCTTTTAGAAAGCGCAAGAATAACAGCGATATTCCTTACGTTGATTTTGATGAGCTATTGAATTTAAGTACGGGTCTGATCGCTTTAACCGGTGGATGTTTGGCTCAACTATTGTTGGGGCAAGATAAAGAAACGGTTGAAAAACTGCTTTCAGCATTCAATGGTCATTTATATGTTGAATTGCAGCGTCATGGGTTGAATAAAGAGCTAGAGCTTGAAGAAGCTTTGATAGACTTTGCTTATCAGCGCAATATACCACTAGTTGCAACGAACGATGTATTTTTTCCAAATAGGTCTGACTATGAGGCTTATGATATATTAACGTGTATATCGGAGGGGAGTTATGCCCTGGAGAATAACAGAAAGAAGTTAACTACCGAGCATTACTTCAAATCTGTGGCAGAAATGGAGGAGCTGTTCAGCGACATTCCCGAAGCAATTCATAACACTTTAGTGATAGCTAAGCGGTGCTCTTACATGCCAAGAAGCAGGCAGCCTATTTTGCCTAAATTTCCTTGTCGAGAAAATAAAACTGAGAATGAAGAACTGAGGGAGCAGGCAGTTGCAGGATTAGAATTCCGTATTGCGAATGAGACAGACATAGACCTTAAACAATACTACGATCGGCTGAATTACGAACTGAGTGTGATAACTTCGATGAACTACGCTGGCTACTTTTTGATAGTTTCTGATTTCATTCGTTGGAGCAAAGCAAATGGCATTCCAGTTGGTCCAGGAAGAGGCTCTGGTGCTGGATCAATTGTTGCTTGGGGCTTGCAGATTACAGACCTTGATCCAATAAAGTTTGGCCTAATATTTGAAAGATTTTTGAATCCTGATCGTGTATCGATGCCTGACTTTGATATCGATTTCTGCCAAGAGAAAAGGGACCTGGTTATTGATTATGTTCAGAAAAAGTACGGTTATGTTGCTCAAATAATCACTTTTGGTAAATTGCAAGCAAGGGCAGTATTGCGTGATGTTGGTAGAGTATTACAAATGCCTTACTCTCAAGTGGATAAAATATCTAAAATGGTTCCATTTAATCCAGTAAATCCTGTAACTTTATCGCAAGCGATAGAGTTTGATCAAAATCTGCAGAAAGAACGGGATAGTGATGAAGTAATTGCAAAGCTCCTTGCTATATCTCTTAAGCTCGAAGGAATATATCGTCACGTTTCAACTCATGCTGCTGGAATTGTAATATGTGATCAAAAGTTGGAAAATTTTGTTCCTGTGTACTACGATCCAAATTCGGCTCTGCCAATCACTCAATACAGCATGAAATATGTGGAAAAAGCTGGGCTAATAAAATTTGATTTTCTTGGACTTGGTACGCTAACGCTAATAGATCATGTGTGTCGTTTAATTAATCGTGATGAAAAAAAGATCGATATTTCTTCAGTTCCTTTGAATGATCAAAAAACCTATGAGATGCTCTCAAGCGGTGATTCAATTGGAGTGTTTCAGCTTGAAAGTTCGGGAATGAGAGAAGCTTTAATTAAACTAAAACCGGACTGCATTGAAGATATTATCGCTTTAATTTCCCTTTATCGTCCAGGACCTATGGATAACATTCCAACTTATGTTGCAAGAAAGCATGGCCTTGAAAAGCCAGATTATATTCATCCGTTACTTGAGGAAGTATTAAAAGAGACATTTGGGGTAATAATTTACCAAGAACAAGTGATGGAAATAGCCCGTATTCTTTCCGGGTATAGCTTAGCGGAAGCAGATCTGCTGAGACGTGCTATGGGTAAGAAAATCAAGGAAGAGATGGATAAACAACGTGAACTTTTCATCCAAGGGGCAACGAAGAATGGCGTTGATTATGACAGGGCAAGTTATATTTTTGACCTTGTTGCAAAATTTGCTGGTTATGGGTTCAATAAATCTCATGCTGCAGCATATGCGGTGATATCTTATCAAACGGCTTACCTTAAAGCTAATTATCCATTAGAATTTTTTACAGCACTAATGAATCTGAATATTGATGATAGAGATAAACTGAATTTATTTTATCATGCAGCAAAGTTTAGTGGCGTTACCGTTCTTCCACCTGATATAAACAAGTCTCAAGCTGAATTTTCAATAGAGGATGAACGCATACGTTATGGTATTGCTGCCTTGAGGAATGTTGGTTTTTCTATAGCGGAAGGAATAGTGAACGTACGTTCAAGCGCTTGTAAGGACATATGGGAATTCATTCAAAATTCAGGTCATACAATAAATAAGAGAGCGCTAGAAAGCCTGATTAAATCCGGAGCATTCGATAGCGTGCATAAGAACAGAAAGCAGCTATATGAGTCAATGGACACGCTGATTTACTTTGCAAATAAAAACAAACAGGATAGAGAATCAAGTCAAGCTGCTTTGTTTGGTAGTCTTGATGTCCTCAAACCGAAACTTGAGAATGTGGAAGATTTTGATGAAGAGGAAAAATTAGAACATGAGTTATTTTCACTAGGATTTTATTTAACTAATCATCCGCTTGAAAAATTTAGAACTCTTCTGGAAAAGTTAAATATTGGGTTTATCGGAGAAAATAGAACAGCAAAAACTGCTGGGGTAATATTAAATACACGTATGAGAACTTCAGAGCGTGGAAGGTTTGTTATCCTCACACTTTCTGATCCCCATAACGTTTCTGAAATAGCATTCTATAATAATGAAATAATAGAAGAAAAAAGAGATTTATTTTCACCAGGAACATTTGTGATAATTGATCTTGAAGCTTCGGAAAATACAACAAGATTGGCAGGCAAAAATATATCTGAGTTTACAAAAAGAATCACTTCTACAATAAAAGAATTAGTTCTCACCACTGAGTGCACGGATTCGCAAAAAGCCGCTATGGAATTAAACACAATATTGAAAGATGAAGGCAGAACCAAAATAATGCTAAAACTTCTTCTCGAAAAACATAAAGTGAGCATCTTATTACCAGGTGCATACTCAATTGCTCCTCAAGTAATTTATGAAATATCTAACTTAAGCTGGATTAAAGGCGTAGAAATTAATACAAATAACTTGCTTATATAAAAAAGCTTTATATAATGAAATATTTAATCGGTATTAAAGGAAGATATAGTGAATCTTTATGAATTTACTTTTATAACACAACAAGGATTATTACAGCAAGAAGTAGAGGAGATGGTCCAAGAGCTAGCTGTTTCATTGAAAAATATTAAAGCAGATGTTATGTTCCAGCAAATCAGGGATATTCTGAAAAAAGGAAATGACAAGCTTACAACACAAGAGTTAGAAGTGCGTGCTGAAAACATTAAAGAAGGTCTAGTTGCTTACTCTGATTTCTTGGAAGATCTTACAAAAATTTTATGGGTTGAATTGGAAGAAGATCTTTCAAATTTGAAAGAAGTGAAGTCAAAAATCGATAAAGAGTTGAAAGATGACCTAAAAGATTTAGGAATAACGCAAGATTTTACAAAATTTCTAGGAGGCAGTACTAAAAGTGCGTTTATCCATAACGCAGTAAATGCTTTGAAGAGAAATATTTCAGAACATCTAATAAAGATTTTTCAAGATATTTTGAAAGATTTTAGAATAAACGGTCCAACTCAATCGAGCAAAGCGTTGGAAATGCTTTTGAAAAACATTGAAGCATCAGGATTAATCAAGTATGAACATTGGGGTCTTTTGGATTTTGCATATCACAAAAATAAAATGAAGAGCGGTCATTATTGTATAATGTGCATAAGTTCTACTGCAAGCATTCTGGATGAATTTATGCGTAGAATGAAACTTAATGAGAACGTTATTCGCCACTTTCCTGTGCAGGTTGATAAAATTTTTGAAGGTAAATCTCATATGATGAATAAACAAATTGAGGAGCAAAGCGCATAATGATGAAAAGACGAAATAGTTTTAATAATTCTTACGTATCTGTAAATAATAGGACTGGCTTTAGGCGTTCTAAAGTTTGCCCTCTTGCTGCGTCTAAAGATGAAGACATAGATTATAAGAATATAGATTTATTATCCAAGTTTACCTCTGACTATGGTAGGATATTACCTAGAAGATTAACAGGCGTATGTGCAAAAAAACAAAGGAAGTTACGCTTAGCGATCATAAGGGCACGTTTTTTAGCTCTTATTCCTTACTGTACTAAAAAAGTTTAGGTAATTTATGTTGATAATTTTAAAGGAAAATATAAGGACTTTAGGTAAGCTTGGTGAAGTTGTCAAAGTTAAACCAGGTTATGCACGTAATTTTCTTTTTCCACAAAGAAAAGCGGTGAAAGCTACCAAGGAAAATTTAACAAAGCTAGAGGAGCAACGTTTATTACTGGAAGAAGAGAATATAAAAAGATTAAATGTAGCAAAAGAGCTTGCATTGTCACTACATGATAAGTTTGTGGTATTGATAAAGCAAGCTTCAGAGGATGGTAAAATTTTTGGTTCTGTAACAACACGTGAAATTGCGAAAATTTTACTACAAGAAGGACATGTGATAGATCACCGTAGTTTATCTTTTGGTGGAGTAAGCATCAAAAACTTGGGTGAATACCAAGTAAACGTAGAATTACATAGTGAAGTAGTAGTACCAATTACTATATACGTCGTGAAATCCGAAACAGATGCAAATGAGCTAAGGCAAGTAAAATTGCAAAATCAGAAGTCTGAGCAACAAGAGGCAGAGCAAGATGCGAATAAAGAAGCTACTGATGGTGATGATAGCTGATCAAAGATGATCCCTTGTTATAGTCGTAAAGAAATGTCTGCCATGGCTAAGCTGATGTCATCCCAGTGCTCCCCTCATGTCATCCCAGTGCGTGACACTGGGATCCAGTTTATTTCATCATGGACATTATTTTATGCTTCTAGAATCCGTTGTCCATTGAATAATTTGCAAATACTTTTATACCTGGATTCCAGTGTCACGCACTGGAATGACACCATTATTGGAATAAATCAAAAATGATTCCCCGCTATAGCAGAAAAGAAATGTCTTCCATTTGGGAGGAAAATAATAAATTTAATATATGGCTTAAAATAGAAAAATTAGCGTGTGAAGCTCAAGCAAAGTTAGGAGTGATTCCGAATAATATTGCTGAGAACCTCTCTGGTGCTATTGAATTTGATGTTGAATGTATCAACGAAATTGAATCCATTGTAAAACATGATGTTATAGCTTTTCTGACATATATTGCTAAAAAAGCGGGAGTTGATGTTCGTTATCTTCATTATGGAATGACAAGTTCTGATGTTTTGGATACATGCCTTGCGGTGCAACTGAAAGAGTCCTGTGATATTTTGCTCGAGAATCTAAAAAATTTACTTGCAGCATTGAAAAAAAAAGCTGAGGACTATAAAGATATTGTTTGTGTTGGACGCAGTCACGGAATGCATGCAGAACCAACAACTCTTGGAATAAAATTTGCCAGATTTTATGCTGAATTTAAACGCAATTATCAGAGATTAATTAGCGCGCAAAAAGAAATCTCAATTTGTAAAATATCAGGTGCAGTAGGTAATTTTGCAAATGTTGATCCGTTTGTTGAAGAATATGTAGCGAAAGAAATAGGACTCATACCTGAAATCATATCTTCTCAAGTCATTCCTCGTGATAGACATGCTATGTTCTTTTCAGTTTTGGGAGTGATTGCAAGCTCAATAGAAAATGTTGCTGTTGAAATTCGTCATTTGCAAAGAACTGAAATCGGCGAAATTTCTGAGCATTTTTCCACTGGGCAGAAGGGAAGCTCTGCTATGCCACACAAATGTAATCCTATTTTAAGTGAAAATCTGACTGGACTCTCACGTTTAATACGCAGTTATGTTTTTCCTGCGTTAGAAAATGTTGCATTGTGGCACGAACGTGATATATCACACTCGTCTGTGGAAAGATGCATTGCTCCTGATGCTTGTATAACAATGGATTTTGCTTTAGTGCGATTAACAGATTTGATAGATAAATTGGTGATCAATAAGGAAAACATTGAAAAGAACTTAAATTCTTCAAAAGGTTTAGTTTTCTCACAGCGTGTATTGCTTGAGTTAGTAAATAGTGGTTTGGCGAGGGAAGAGGCGTATAAAATTGTTCAGAGCAATGCAATGAAAGTGAAACAAAACAACAGTGATTTTCTGGCCGAATTGAAACAAGATAAACCCTTACTTAAGGTTATTAACTCGGAAAAACTTGAATCTTTGTTTGATTTGAAGTATTATACGAAACATATAGATCGTGTGTATAATAAGGTTTTTAATTAGGCTGAGTAGCTCAGTTGGTAGAGCAGGAGGATCATAATCTCTTGGTCGGGGGTTCAAGTCCCTCCTCAGCCACTCGAACTAAACTATGTTTAGCAAAGCAGTGCTATTGGTGAAACCCAGTGTCAGTTACTTGGAATGAGTTGTATATCCACTCAGGTGAGGAGACAATGGATAAGAGATTGTGAAAAGGGTTTAGCTTTTGGCCTATGATCTCTTTAAATGACAGAATTTCACTACAAAACTTAACTTTCTTCTATGCAGTTAGCTAAGTCAAGAAAGGTGAATCTATCTCTTGTTGTAAACGCAAGATCGACCACTTTACAATATTGTTCTTTATTCCAACTGAGGTGCTCTGGTAAGTGTGGAATTGATAGATCTTCAAATATTTTTTGCAGGTGTTTTGCAGGTAGTAAATTTTGCTTAATTAAACTGGAAATATTATGCCATTCTTTACAAATAATCTCTTGGATTTTTTGCTGCATAATTTGCTTCTGTTCAAAAGTTCTTACAAATTCGATATTATCAAAGCACTGAGTTATATGTTTTACATCTAAAGTGGTCGGTTTGATAATCGGGTTTTGTATTGATAATATCTTTTCCTGCAAATTAGCCATGGTAATCGTCGTAACAGCAATTTTTTCGCCATGTAGTAAGGAATGATCTCTTGTTACCATTTCCATTGCGTGAGCTATCATATGCTCTCCTTGGCTTGCAGAATAGCTGCCTTTTGATATTACCATTCCAAGTCCTGAAATTAGTAGAACTTCCATAAGTAATAGGACCACTTTTCTACTTCTTTTAGTAAGCGCCGTATACTCTCTTAGCAAAATTTGCTCCAAATCGCGAACAAGTGTAAAAGGTAATTCATTGTATTCTGTGCTAAGCAACAAATGAGATAGTAGCCAGTCAGCCTGAACTGTTGAACGACAAATGAAATCTGCAAATCCGCTTAATGTGAGACGCAGTGGTGCATTGGCAAGTATGTCTATATCTATATATACTGCTCTTGGAAGATGTGCTTTGAACGATTTTTTATATCCATTTACTAATATTGAAGCATTTGCAGAGGTATATCCATTCATAGAAGCGGCTGTTGGGAACGATATATAATCTTTTTTCTCGAGGTAGCTTGCATATTTGCAGATATCGTTAACAGTGCCGCTACCAAATGCAACTATTAAGTCACTGTCTTTTGCTTTGTTTCTAACTAGATTTACGGTTTCAAGAGAGGCAGCTCTGCTTGGTGTCATGCAAGTAGCTGACACTGGGATCCAGGAAAACAACTTATGGATTCCAGTGTCACGCGCTGGAATGACAGGTGGAGGTGGAGCTGGAATAATTAAGTTAGGAATTTTATTAAGTACGTTTTTGTTTAAAAGTTTTGCTGTATTTTTATCTGCAACTAGAAAGACGTCATTTCCGTGTCGTGTGCATATTTCATAGATATCATCAGCAAGGTAGTAATCTGTTATTACTTCCCTTAGAAAAGTTTGTTCGGTTTGATGTAATATTTGTTTTAAATAGTGCATAGAGTGTTTACAATATAGCAGTATAAGTATTTTAAGATTGACATGAAAATTGACCCTGTAGAGCTAACTAGGAAATTGATCTCTTTTGAGAGTATAACACCAGAAGACAGCGGGGCAATAGAGTATATAGCAACAATCTTCAAGAAGAGCGGCTTTGATTGTGAGATTTTAGAATTTGGTGATAAAGTTAAAAATCTTTATGCGAAATATATAAATGGAGTACCAAATTTGTGCTTTGCTGGGCACGTTGATGTTGTACCACCGGGTCAGTTAAAAGATTGGGCATTTGGTCCATTTAATCCAGAAGTGAGGGATGGAATGCTATATGGAAGAGGGGCCGCTGATATGAAAAGCGGAGTAGCTGCATTTATTGCTGCTATGGTAAATTTGATTGCAGAGAAGTTTCAATTTAATGGTTCGATAAGTGCATTGATTACCAGTGCTGAAGAAAGCATGGAAGAATATGGAACAAAGGCAGTTTTGGAATGGATGAAAAATAAGCAGAAAAAGATAGATTTTTGTGTGGTTGGCGAACCAACCAGTAGTGAGAAATTAGGTGATACCATAAAAATAGGCAGAAGAGGTTCTGTAACATTTGAATTAATTTGCCATGGAAAACAAGGGCACGTTGCCTACCCAGACCTAGCAGATAATCCAATATATAAGGTAATATCGATATTGAGTAAGGTAAAAAATGCTACTTTTGATCGTGGTAATAAATATTTTCAGCCTTCACATTGCGAAGTTACTACTATCGATGTTGGAAATAATACTAGCAATCTAATACCTGGCTCAGCAACTACACGTTTTAACATTCGATATAACAATGAACAAACACCGGGTGGCCTATATAAGCTGATTGATGAAATATGCTCTAGTGTAACTAACGATTATAAGCTTTTTATGCATAGCAGCAGGGACGTTTTCCTCTCTACTCCCGATAGGAATACTGATATTATGCTTGATGCAATAAATAAAGTTACCAGTATTGATGCTGCGCTGAGCACAAGTGGTGGCACATCTGACGCTGCGTTTATCAAAGATGTTTGTCCAGTGATTGAATTTGGTATAATCAACAAAACTGCACATCAGATAAACGAATGCGTATCAGTAAACGATATACACAAGTTAACAGCTATATATAAGGAATTTATAGAAAATTATTTCAATCCCACTAATAAAATATTGAATCAGGTCAACGTGGTTAGTAATATATCTAGTGGTCCATTGTTAGCTTAGATGTAATCAGATCTCTTGCATAACTGTTGTTTGAATAATAACTTGTATCATTCCAGCAAAATGTGTCAAGTAAGTTTTTTCGTTTCTATAGCTACTTGGATGACAAAAAAAGAAATACTAGACTTTATACCTTTTGCACTCAAATTCACATAAATCATGAATTATGCACGTTTCACACGAAGGTTTCTGTGCTTTGCAAACATATCTACCATGCAAAACTAGCCAATGATGAGCATAAAGCAGGTATTTTTTGGGAACCACATTTAAAAGAGATTGTTCTGTTTTAAACACATCTTTTTCTTTCACAAGCCCGATTCTATTGCTCACTCTAAAAACGTGAGTATCAACTGCCAATGTTGGAATGCCAAGCCCCGAATTTAAGAACACATTAGCGCTCTTTCTTCCCACTCCCGGCAAAGACACCAAATCATCGAAATCAGTAGGCACTTTGCTATTGTACCTCTCAATCAATATTTTGCTGAGCCCGATTATGTTTTTTGCTTTGGAATTATATAAACCAATACTGCTTATGCATTTTTTCAGCTCACTCTGCCCAAAGCTCAGCATTTTTTCTGGCGTATCAGCGATATTAAATAGTTCTCTTGTAATTTTATTAACGCTTACATCAGTTGTCCGCGCTGATAAAACTATCGCAACCAGTAACGTAAAATGATTGGTATAATTTAGCTCTATTTTTGGCGCAGGATTTGATTGTTGAAACTTTTCAAATATTAGTTCTACTTTTTTTGAGTCCATGCATAGAGCTAAAAGTTTATACTATACCGTAATATTCTACTATGCAAATTCAACCGCTTGAGGTCTAGGTGGCTGTTCAGTGTTAACATCAGACATATTAGTGTTTACTTCATCGAAATTCCTCTCAGCAAATTCGCTTGCCACCTCTGTAAAACACTTTCTAACAAGAGGCATAATTATTGGCATTAATAGCCTTCGTGGATCATACCGTCCTAACAGATCAGTTTCCTTTTGCACTCTATCTCTTAGATCTTCCTCAAGTAAATCTTTCATGTGTTTTTCAGTGTATATTTCACAAGCCTTTGAAAATGTAGGACTAAATATCTCAGTAGCTAGCAGTGCTAACAATGACAAAGTACCAAATATTGTCACATCAACATAAAAACTGCCAGAGATAAAACCCTCTATCATTAAAGAAGTAAAAAAGACAGGCAAAGGGTAAAAAACAAAAAGCTTATAGCATAAGTAAATACAATTTATTCTATTTACATATTGATCAGTAGAAATTTCAGAGTTTTTGTATTTTTTTTCGTAATGTTATGTTAAAGCAGATAAAATCTCTGTCATAATAAGATTTAATGCTACTAGTGGCAAGCATAAACACATCAAGGTATTACTGGCAATTAACCAAGTAGGTAAGAAAATATAGCAATAAGTTGCTTCAGCAAAGGCTAAAAAAAGTAAAGTATATGCCTTGGTCTTAAAAAGACTAGATAGCAAATCGTCTCTACGCTTTATAAACTTTTGCATTAGCGCTTGTTTGTCTTCCCTTATTAAACTTCCATTCTTTGTTAAAGGGGCGATATAACTAAATAATTGTATGTTAGGTTTAAGCAAGTGTTCGTCAAGCTCATTTCTCAGCTCTTTGACTTTATCATCGAAAAGTGAGCCATATCTTGTCCAATAATTTATATCATGGATTAATTTATTTTGGTGTTGCAGATCCTGTATTAGCGAGCTGCTTTTTTTTCAAGTATAGAAGCAAGCTCAGCAAAATTCCTTCCTCTAACTTCCTCTTCAGTGATATTCAATTTTTCAAATAATTTCTTCCTATAATGGAATTCACGCGCTGTTAAATGCCCATCACTTTCATCATCAACGCTAATTTTAACACAAGGGTCCCCTGACTTTAAAGGTTCAATATATGCATTTAATTCTTTATAAGCTTTGTCAAGATTTTTAAATCTTTCTTCATTTCCACCTTTATCAGGGTGGTGTACAAGAATCAATTTTCTATATTGTTTTTTTAAAACGCTACTAAGCTCTTGATGATCCTTACCTATAACTTGCTTAGCTTCTATTTCCAATACGTTGAACAGATCAGCATTATCACAAAACTCCTGACCAGTTAACTTGAAATGTTGACCCATTACTACATCTCACATAAATAAATTATATCTCTAGTATAATCTATTTAAATGTTTTATACAATCATAAGAATGTCAAACGATCATTAAGAGAAAAACCCCTCTTTCCCATCATACAAATACAATTTGTCCATTCTCACCACGTCAAAATTGTGTTCTTCGATTTTGATTAGCAAGTTATTTACATCACTATTTGTAATAGCTTGCTTTTCATTATTTGCGATAAACCTACAGGTTATTTGGTCACTTGAAGGTTTTGAGTTTCCTGGCCAAATCGCAAGTCCTTTTGAGTATATTGCTATCATTTGCAGATTACTTGATTCAAATAATCCTACTATTTGATCAACATTACTGGATTTGTCCCAAGCGAGAGTTATATCACTACCCACTAGCTTTTTAACTTTGTAATCTTGTTCGTAATTGTCTTGTACTTTATTTATTTTACTATCCGAACCACTGCCAATTATAAGCTCAGCAGGTTTCTTTCCTAAATTATCTATAACAGCTTCTGCAAATTCTTTGGTACCAACTTTCTGTTTACTTCTTTTCTCCTTATATAAATCGGCAGTGTGTATTCCATCCTCCAAAGTCTTGAGCCATGCATCGTAGATTAGTTTTGCAGTACCCACTTGACCTATGTAAATTAGCATATGCACTGCAGCATTTAAAAGACCAGAAGGATTGGCTATGTTTTTTCCTGCAATATCAGGGGCAGAACCGTGCACTGCTTCAAACATTGCGTATTCATTCCCGATGTTGCTACTTCCGGCAAGCCCCACAGATCCAGAGGTTTGTGCGACTATATCTGATAATATGTCGCCATATAAGTTCTCGGTTACTATAACATCAAAATTCTCCGGTTCTGTTGCAACACGCGCCATTCCAATATCAACTATATAATGTTCTGCCTTTATATCTGGGTATTCCTTTGCAATGCGATCAAACGCGGCATGGAAAGTTCCGTCAGTCATTTTCATGATGTTATCTTTAGTCAGGCAAGTTACTTTTTTTCTGTTGTGTTTTTTCGCGTATTCAAAAGCGTACCTGCATATCTTCTCTGAGCCAGACTTAGTAATAATTTTAGTGCATTGGTAAGAGTCACCAGTGAGCCTATGCTCTATTCCGGTGTAAACGTCCTCTTCATTTTCACGTATCACTACGATATCAAACTTATCGAATTTATTTTCTATAACAGGATGATATGAAATGCATGGTCTGATATTTGCATACAACCCTAGATTTTTTCTGAGTGCAACGTTTAAGCTTTTGTGGCCTTTACCTTGAGGAGTTGTTGTCGGAGATTTTAATAATATTTTTGTCCTTTCAATTGATTCCCAACCACTTGGAGAAATTCCGTGAGACCATTCTTTACTATAAACACGCTCCCCTATTTCAATAATATCTATTGAGATTTTCGCTTCTGCTTCGCGCAATATCGACAGCACCGCTTCCATAATTTCTGGCCCGATACCGTCGCCATACGCAACTGTGATTGGTGTTGACATAACTTCCCTAGTTATAAATGATTTAATATTAATTTAAATAATAGAGTGGCACAAGTAGCTAATATTACCCAAGTTAGTATATTTACGGTTATTTAATAACGTATTTTTATATTATATGATGATATTATGAAATATAGGTGGGGTTATGAATACTGAAATAAATGTTAAAGTAAATTATGTAGGATTTACAAGGCGTATTGTGGCAGAAGTACTTGACCTTCTCATATTTTCCCCTCATTTTATCTTCGGTTTTATCTATGGTGTATTCATCGTATCATTACAAGATCAAGATAAAGACTCTTTTCAGGAACTTGCACAACTAGCAACAGAAATACCATTTATAGTTTCTACAGTGGTCGCAACATTAGTACTAACAATATCCAAAATATTAATGGTAACAAAACTTGGTGGTACCCCAGGAAAACTATTGTGTGGTATGCATATTAAAGATGCTAATACATTTACAAATGTTACCCTTATGCAAGCAACAATAAGATGTATTTCTAAGGGAAGCATCTGGATTATTTTTCGCTTTTTGCTTCATCTGCATTATCATGGTTATACTTTTCTATATCTTTTAATTGTGCTAATTTTATTTTTGTTTGCAGTATTTGATCAACGCAAACAGACTTTTTACGATAAAATTGCAAAAACAGTAGTGATAGACTATAAATCTAGTTGATATTTTTCTTTATAGGTAGTATATGGATAAAAAAGTAAATTACTCAACGATGACAAGACGTACTCTAGCATTTATAGTTGATTGTATTTTATTTATCGCAATACCATTTGGTTTAATGGCGGTAGGTTTCTCACTTACACACGCAATACAAGGGATCATGGGTGCAATAATTGTAATCACCACGATTGTATTTTCTTTATTTTTAATGATACCATGTATATTTCATATATTCATGCTAGTAAAATTTGGCGGCACTCTAGGGCACTTGTTATTTAGCATGCGTGTAAGAGACAAAGATACACTTGAGCAGATCACTCTAATACAAGCAATAAAAAGAACCATCGCTTTTTTCATAATTTACTGTATATCGCTTTATAATCCTATTTTACTTTTAGCTATACTAATCCTAGTTTTAGTATGTGCAGTAGATGATGAACATAAACAAGCTTTTCATGACAAAATTGCAAACACGGTAGTGATAGATTATAAACCTAGTTGATATTTTCCTTTAGCTGTCTGCCACCAAGGGTGTCATTCCAGTGTCACGAGCTAACTTAAGGTAAATTGCCAACTTAACTATAAATATATTTTGGTAAATCCAAATTATTTTAGCTATAAGAGCGTTTTACTTTTTGCTCAGCATATCCATCATAACTGGCTTACTTTTAGTGATTCATGGAGTTAAAAAAGTCAGCATTGCTCTTTGTTAAAAGTAGTTTGTCACGTAAAAATTCCATTGCTTCAACGGGTCCCATAGGATTGAGTATCCTACGCACCACCCATATTTTATTTAGTATAGCCTTATCAACTAATAGCTCTTCCTTCCTTGTTCCGGATTTTGTAATATCAATAGCTGGAAATATACGTTTATCAGAAAGTTTTCTATCAAGTATGATCTCAGCATTTCCTGTACCTTTAAACTCTTCAAAAATAACTTCATCCATTTTTGAACCAGTCTCTATAAGAGCTGTGGCGATTATAGTTAAAGAACCCCCATTCTCAATATTACGAGCTGCTCCAAAAAAGCGTTTTGGTCTCTGCAGTGCGTTTGAATCTACACCACCAGTTAGAACTTTCCCAGACGAAGGAATAACTGCATTATAAGCACGTGCAAGTCTAGTAATATTGTCAAGTAGAATTACCACATCTTTTTTATGCTCAACCATTCTTTTAGCTTTTTCTATTACTATTTCAGCAAGCTGTACGTGACGGTAAGCAGGCTCATCGAACGTAGAACTTACTACCTCACCTTTTACAGAACGTATCATATCTGTTACTTCTTCAGGTCTTTCATCTATAAGTAACACTATTAATTCTACTTCAGGGTGATTTATAGCTATAGAGTTAGCCATTTGCTGAAGCAATACAGTTTTTCCTGTGCGAGGTGGAGCAACTACTAACGCTCTTTGCCCTTTTCCAAGAGGAGCTACTATATCTATAGCACGCATGCTTAAGCCTTTTTTATCATCACCATTATTACACTCAAGTACTATGCTTTCCTCAGGATAAAGAGGAAGCAAATTATCAAAATGGACGTACTTTCTTAATTCACTTACTTCAGTAGAGTTTATACTTTGAACCTTAGTTAAAGTAAAATATCTCTCTTTATCACCAGGTGGCCTTATTTCTCCATATGCCATATCTCCTGTACGTAAATTAAACTTCTTTATTTGCCCGTTAGAAATATAAACATCATCGGTACTTGGGGCATAATTTGCACTTGCTGAACGTAAGAAACCAAAACCATCAGGCAATATTTCCACTATTCCACTCCCTGTGGTTATGCCTCCTTCTTCACTCATTTTTTTCATTAAGCTGAATATTATTTCCTGCTTTAGCATTCTACCATTGCTTTTACCGTTAGTTGAAATTTTTCTTTCTTCAGCTAACTCTAACAATTCTTCTGCTGTTTTCTCTTTTAATTCGCTCAGATCTAATGTTTTTCTGTTTTTCTCAGTACCTTCATTGACCATCTGTTTTACTGTATCGTTATTGTAAATTTGCTCACTTTTTTCAGGTTGAGCTGTAACCTTTCCTTTTGCCAAAACATCTTCATTGATTGTTGTCATAATCCTCCAAAAATTTTAATTGATGCTTACTAACCTAAAATGTGACTATAAGATAATAAATTAGGCTGAGTTAGTTTCAGTGCGTATTAAGCTTAATTATCATTAAACCCCGTACTTTACTTACATTATACTAATAAACACTAGCAAGTCAAGTTAATTTAATGTTAACAAAGCACAAAAATTTGAGGATTTTCAATAGCTATTCTTTATATTTTTTTAACCTTTCTTGCTTCTCCTCTTCTACTTTTGCTTTTTCCACTTCTGCTTCTAAATTTTCTTGACTACATAAGCCGAGTAGTACAGGATCTTGGGGTTTTATATTTTGCATGTTATGATGAGATCCATCTCTTACCTGCTCAACTGTGTAATTCGTTGTACTAATTAATTTAGCTATAACGTTATTGTCCAAGATAGGAAATTTTTTTACTAAATAATAAATCGCATCAGGTTTATCTCTACGTCTTGCCGTAGAGGCAAAGCCAAGAATGCTACCAATCGCTTTACTCCTTTTTTTTATATTTTTTATAATCAAATTTGGTACACGATTTGGATTTTTTTTGCAATCATCGATTTCTTTTTCAGTAATTATTCCAGAAATAATAGGGTTATATTTTTCTACTTCTATTTCCTCATCAGCTATGTCTTGTACTTCTTCAAGGGCCAATCTGCAACATTGTGCTATTTGATTAAAAGTTAAACCAGTGTTGTCTACTAACCAAGCAGCTATTTGCACTAGAAACTGTTTATTTCTATCGTTATTGCCCTTAGAAGATTCCATTGACATCAAAAAAGCATCTCCCATTTAAAGTATCCCTTACTGTTATACAGAGCTAAAATATAAACTATTAAAACTAAAAAAGCATTAATTTTGTCATTCAATAACTTTTTGTTTGTCACTTCCCACCTCTTAAGTTAATTAAATGCGCTTACCTTTAAGCATATTTCAAACAAAATATTTCCCCTTCCTAAGGTATAGTATAACTCAGTTAAACATATGTTCCTATTTAAGATTAGAGAGTTAAATTTTAAGTTAATATATTGTAATATTATATATATTAGCTAATAAAGCAACAGATTTACAAGCATTAAATTATCACTATTCTATAATTAATCATTAATTAACTGGGTTTAAAATGAATGTTAAAAATTTTTTCACTAAAGTAACCGTTGTCCTTTTAGCTTGCTTGTTAATCTTCATGGGAATTGGCAACCTTTTATCAGGTGATGATGAAAAAGAAGAGGTAGCTAGGGTTGGAAAAGAAGTTATAACGTCAGATGAGTATAAATCACTATATCAAAATTATGAAAAGCAAATTTCTGGATCTGATGCGAGTAGAGAACAAGTAAAAAAGCTGAAATATGATTTGCTTAACGCACTTATAGAGCAAAAACTATTGTTTAACCTAACTAGTGAGCTGGGGTTGACAGTTGGAGAAGAATCTATAAAAAACCATATTAAAAACACCAAATACTTTCAAAATGATAAAGGTGAATTTGACAAAAATAAATTCTATGAAACGCTAAATGACCTGCATATGACAGAGAAAGAGTAATAGCAAAGCTAGAGAAAGTCCTGCCTGCAATGATGTTCATGACTTCATTATTTAAAGATAATTATCCAGTAACTTTTGGCGAGAAAATTGATGAGCAGATATACAAAAGTCGCTACCAAACTAGAGTAGTTGATATTGTTAAAATAACTGAAGATGCAGTTACAAACATTCCTGAACCAGATGATCAAGCCTTACTTGATTTGTACGAAAGAAATAAATTCCATTTTTATTATCCTGAGTATCGAACTGCGCAATATATTTCCCTAGGCCAAAAGTATTTTGAAGATCAAATCAAGATCTCAGATGAAGAAGTTGATGGTATAATAGAACAACAAGAACTTAAAAATCAAAGAGATATATTCAATGCAATATTTTCTACCAAAGAAGAAGCTGAGACAGCAAGAAGAGCATTTGAGGAGGGTAAAACAAGCTTTGAACAGATAGTAGAAGAGTTTGGCAAAGCAAAACTTGAGGAAACTAGAGTAAATAATATAACTAAGGATTTTTTACCAGAAGACGTGAGAGAGAAGGTATTTGCTCTTAAAGTAGGTGAAGTAAGTGAAGTTTTAGCAAGCAGTTTTGGTTGGCACATAGTAAAAGTGGAAAGTGCGCATCAAATCTCTGATGAAGACTTAGTTGATTTAAAAAAAGACATAAAGTCAGTTCTAACTAACCAAAAGTCTTTTGAAAGAGTCAATGATTTCATAAACCAAGTGAACTATAAGATATACAATGGTTCAGAAATTGAAGAAATATTGAGTGAATATAATTTACCTATACAAACTATTGGTCCAGTAGATGCGAGTGGAAAAGATCAAAGCGGTAATAACGTAGGAGATTCTGGTGATTTGATTTCTTTCATTTTTTCGCGAGAAAAGGATCAGAAAGGTTATTTTAAGGGCGTTGGGGACGCTGTTGTTAGTGTAAAAATCGTCGATATCGTTCCACCCAAATTGCAAAGTTTTGAAGAAGGCAAGGCATTAGCGGTAGAGCTTTGGCGTAGTGAGTTTATAAAAGAAAGAATGTTTAAATTCGGGCAAGAGGTTGCAGTTCAACTAAGAGAAAAAACAGATTTGGAAGAAATTCAAGGTGTGGAATTAGTTAAAGGTCAGCAGATGCACCGCAATAAAGTGGATCAACAAAACTACCCCTTTTCTTTTGTAGAAGAGATTTTCAATATGAAAACAACTGGTTCAGTGACAGATCCTATTCAATACAATAATGAAATTATAATAGGTGTTCTAAAAGAAATGCATTCATCAAATGGCAAATTAAACACGCTTGACACCGGAAAACGTGTGATGATATCGCTAAAAGAGCAATTAATTAGCTATCTGGAATCAAAGTATAAAGTCGAGGTTAATCACACTATACTTGATGATATATAATCAAAAATCTTATAAGTTGCTTCAAACGCATCCAGTGCCCAGACACACAACTGTACGAACATTGCGATTTGAGAGCAATCTTCACTAGAAAGGATGTCATCCCAGTGCCCAGACACTGGGATCCAGGAATTTTATTAAGTTGGTAAGCATAAAAGTAGTCGTTTTATGTTAAAATACAACGTTTTAATGATTAAAAAAAGGCTGGATTCCAGTGTCAAGCACTGGAATGACACCATTTGCTGTGCAATTTACCTTCAAAAATGAATGTTCGTATAGCTGTGCGCCCAGCGCTGCCCTACATTGTTGGTAATTATATTATAAAGTGCAAAGGTTGTATAATTCATTTGACTTAAAACGGCTCATTGTATAAAATTGTAACTAACATATGAATAAAGGTTAACATGGCAGTTAAAATAAGGTTGGCAAGGTTTGGCGCAAAGAAACGCCCTTTTTATAGAATAGTTGTAGCTGATTCACGAGCACCAAGAGATGGGCGTTTTATTGAGAAAATAGGACAATATGATCCAATGTTACCAAAAGACAATAAAAATCGTGTTGTGGTGAAAGCTGATAGATTAAAACATTGGCTAAGTGTAGGCGCGCAGGCAACTGAAAGAGTACTGTGGTTTATCAAAAAAGGCATAGTAACTTTAGAAACAGAACCAAAGAAAACAGAAAAGAAGAAAGTAGAGAACGAGAAAGCACAAGGGCAAGAGGCATAAGTCTCTTAAAATGCTAAATACTGATTTAACAAACAGCGATAAATTAGACGATATTGTATCTTCTGATTTGTCAGCTATGAATGACTTTGTCTTCAAAAATGTCAATGATGAAGATGCTAAGCTTGCTACTGATATTATATCTCATCTTGTTAGGTCAGGTGGAAAAAAAATAAGGCCTAAACTAGTTTTTATTATATGTAAAATGCTAAACTATTCTGGGGAGAATAGGATCAACGTTGCTGCATCGGTAGAGTTTATACACAATGCTACTTTACTTCATGATGATGTGCTCGATGAAAGTGAGGCACGTCATGGAGTTAAAACAGCGAATAAGATTTGGGGAAATAAATCAAGCATTTTAGTTGGTGATCTATTGTTGACTCTAGCATTTAGATGGCTTATAGAGTGTGGAAATTTAAATATTCTCCCTATTTTATCTAAAGCATCGCATTTACTTGTGAAGGGTGAAATAAAGCAGATGACAACACGTTTTGACCCCCACACAATCAGGGAAAATTATTTTGATATCATTGGAGAAAAGACAGCGTCTTTATTTTCTGCATGCTGTGAAGCTGCATCTACAGTATCTGGTGCAACAGATGACGAAACAGAGAGGCTAAAGAATTTTGGTTTTAATTTTGGTATGGCATTTCAAATAGTTGATGATATGCTCGATTATACTGCTAGTCAAGGCACTTCTGGAAAGCAAGTCGGAAAAGACTTTTTCGAAGGTAAAGTCACCTTACCTGCTATTATAGCATACGAAAAGGGCAGTCCAGTAGAGCAAAAATTCTGGGAAAAATGCTTTTCTTCAGCTAGACACAATTTTGACCAAGCATTACACTATATTAATCACCATAATGCCATTCAGCTTTCTATGGAAAAAGCTAGACACTACATTAATATGGCGCAAAATGATATTAGTACTTTTTCTGATTCTTTTTATAAAACTACTTTAATTGACTTTTTAAATGCGAGCATAGAAAGACAAATGTAGCTGGCGCTTGATATTTTCAGATTAATTGTTATATATTTATTAGATTCTTAAGGGTAATGATATGTCAGATAGCAGTAAGGAGAAAAAGTTTGCTGATATGGTAAATAGGCAGAAAGGTGACGACCAACAAAGTGATAACCATAAGCAAACAGATGATTTAAATGAAGATCTCAATACATTAAAAGAACGTGCAGCCCAGCTTGAAGATCATTTACGCCGCGCTGTTGCAGATAATGAAAACGTCAAACGTATAATGCAAAAGCAAATTAGCGATGCAAGTGACTACGCAGTCACAAAATTTGCACGTGATATGATTGACTCGTGTGACAATTTAAAAAAAGTAATGGAAAATTTGAAAGACGGTGATCCTGTTCATGAAGGAATCAAAGTAGCTTATCAAAAAATTATAAATGATCTAAAAAAACATGAAATAGAGGAAGTAGACCCACTTGGTAAGCTTTTTGATAGTAATTTACACCAAGCTGTTGTGGAAAGAGAAGACAATGAAAAAAAGCCTGGCACCATTGTAGAAGTACTACAAACTGGTTATACTATCAAAAATAGGTTGCTCCGTCCTGCAATGGTTATTATTTCTAAGAAATCTGCTGATTGTGGAAACGATTAGCATGAGGTAAATGTATAATGACAAGTATTGTCTTTTCAGGTATCCAGCCAAGTGGCGTACTACATTTAGGTAATTATCTTGGTGCAATCAAACAGTGGATAGACTTACAGGATAAATACAAATCTCTTTTTTGTATTGTCGACCTACACGCAATCACAGCAAATAAGCTTTCCGCAAGTGAATTAAAAAGTAATATTTTCAAAACAGCAGCAGCTTATATTGCATGCGGAATAGATCCAGAAAAGTCCATTATTTTTAGTCAGTCCACAGTTAGTGGTCATGCAGAACTGGGCTGGCTGCTTGGATGCTATACACCAATTGGTTGGCTTAATCGCATGACTCAACTTAAAGATAAAGCTGGCAGCGATAAACAAAAAGCCTCTCTTGGATTATATAGTTATCCAGTACTTATGGCTGCAGATATATTGTTGTATCAAACTAAATACGTTCCTGTTGGTGATGATCAAAAACAGCATTTGGAGCTTGCACGTGATATTGCATCAGCTTTTAACAATCATTATAAGCTGGATTATTTCATCGTACCTGAAATCTTAACTTTGGATTGCACATCAAGGATAATGAGCTTAAGAGATGGTACAAGCAAGATGAGTAAATCTGATCCTTCAGAACATTCGTGCATTAACCTTGATGATACGGATGACTTAATTGTCAAAAAAATAGAAAAAGCAAAAACAGATTCAATTCTAGGCTTTGCTACTTTAGAGTGCCGACCAGAAATAAGCAATTTGATAAACATTTATTCAGTGCTTAGTAATGTAAATGCAGAAAAAGTATGTGAAGAAGTGAACAAACATGACATGAAGCACTTCAAAAAAGAGTTAGCTGATTTAATTATCAGTGTTATATCACCCATACGTGAGAAAATGAATGATCTTTTAAAAGACCAATTCCATTTACATGAAATATTAAAAAAAGGCACAAAGAAAGCAGCAGAAATTGCAACCCATAATATAAAAGAAATCAAGGATATTATTGGATTTGCTCAATATCTGTAAGGTTCCAAAGTGTGATGGTGCGAACCGTCATACCGCCGCGGTATCTCAGCCGCTAACACGTAGCGGGATGACGGTTTTTCAAATTGTCGGTAAATCTAAGTCAGTTTAGCTATAGGCAGCAATTTTCTGTATTTATTTTAAGTTGAAGAAAGCTCAAATGAAAAATCGTGTTTTGCTAAAAATCACAGAATGCAGTCTGGTTACAAAATTCTCTAATGGTCTTAAATAAAACTTCCAGTGAATGATTGTCAGACATATTGTGCTCTGCTGATTTTATTAAGTGTACTTCAACATCGGTTGACTTAATTTTTTCAGCTAAATTCAATGAAGTTTGATAAGGAACATCTTTATCATTAATGCTATGCAGCAAGCGCACAGGACAGTTTATATCTATTGTCTTTTTGTTTAAAA
Source organism: Wolbachia endosymbiont of Nomada ferruginata (assembly GCF_001675785.1). Taxonomy (NCBI): domain Bacteria; kingdom Pseudomonadati; phylum Pseudomonadota; class Alphaproteobacteria; order Rickettsiales; family Anaplasmataceae; genus Wolbachia; species Wolbachia endosymbiont of Nomada ferruginata. The sequence continues at coordinate 1,378 of NZ_LYUY01000009.1, read as the reverse complement.
GAAGGTTCTTTCTGCCATCTTCGATCAAATTTTTAGTTATTTTGTATGTACAATGCTCTGAAGTAAAATCTATTACACCTTTAGAATCTAGTTCTTCTTTTTGCTTGCCTGACAATTGCTTGAATATCAAATCTTCAGTAAAATCGGGAGCAGACGATATACCAATTAGTGCTGCAATTTTTTCTGGAAATTGAAGGGCAGTGAGCAACATCAGCCATCCTCCCATACTTGAACCTATAATTATTTGTTTATCGCTAGTTAATTCACTCATTACTTTAGCACAATTTTTTTGCCAATCACTTATCGTGTAATCAATAAAATTACCACTTGAATGACCGTGACCAAAATAATCAAATAGCACAAGTGCTACGTCATTTTCTTGGCAAAATTTGTAAATAGCAGTTGCTTTAGTTCCATCCATATTGGATGCAAATCCACCGAAAAAAACTACAGAAGCTTTCTTTCCTTGTAGCTTTCGATATGCTATGTGACCATTATTTCCATCAAACAATTTACAATAATCCATACTACTTTGGCAAAGCAACCGGGCTATCACTCAATTGATGCAAATAACTAACTAGATCTGCAATTTCTTGTGGATTGGAAATACCTGCAAATGCCATACGTGTACCTTTTATATAGGCTTTTGGGTTCTTTAAAAAGGCAAAGAGCTCCTCATACCCCCATTTTCCACCTCTTTCAAGCACTGCTTTTGAGTAATTGAATGAGTTACCAAGATGGGCCTTTTTATTTCCAACTATGTTCCATAAGTTTGGTCCTACTTTATTCATTCCACCTTTCTCAAAACTATGGCAGGCTATACATTTTTTTGCTGCTGATTTACCTTTCTCAAAGCTAGCATTCTGCATGAGCGCTCCAATATCAAGCGCCACTTGCTCGATTTTTTGCTGGAACTCATTGCTGCCAGCAGCTACTATCGTTTGGTGTTCAATCTTATATTCTTCTGGACTGTAAAGCATATCAACTACATTACTAACTATCATAATGATTAGCCCAGAAAGTAAAATCGATGCTGCAATCTTATTAAGCTCCATAGTTAATTTTTATTAAGTAATGTTACTTAAATTATGCGAATATTTTCGCAAATAGCAACCAATTACCTTGAAGCTCGCTAAAGATGAGAGTCTCTATAGCTGACCCAAGAAAGGTTTTCCTACGTCCATACCGCCGCGAACCGTCATACCGCGATTCATTCGCGGTATCTCAGCCGCTAACAAGAGATCCCGCTAACAAGTAGCGGGATGACGATTGTCGTTTAGCTATAAACATTAAGAAATTTACCAAACGAAAAAAAAGGCAAAAGAAGCCCTGGGGTTATTATCCGCTTTAAAATATTGGCGTTTTTTATGTTTTAAAC
>NZ_LYUY01000088.1:0-5303 GCF_001675785.1 Wolbachia endosymbiont of Nomada ferruginata | reverse complement strand
AATTCCTATAGCATGTAACTTTACCTTATAAGCTTCTGCAAGTCCAATTACTACTCCGCCCTTAGCGGTGCCATCTAGCTTTGTTACGATTAGCCCGGTAACGTTAACCATCTTACTAAATGCCTCTAATTGGCTATAAGCATTTTGGCCGGTAGTTGCGTCAAGAACTAAAATAACGTCATGAGGAGCAGTATCATCTAATTTCTTTATCGTTCTATATATTTTTGATAATTCCTCCATAAGGTTCACATTATTTTGTAGCCTTCCTGCTGTGTCAATTAGAACGACATCAACGTTATCTTTTATAGCTTGACTTACAGCTCTATATGCCACACTCGCGGAATTGCTACCGTACTCTCCAGTAACAATCAAGCAATCAGAACGTTCTGCCCAAATATTTAATTGTTCACTAGCAGCAGCTCTAAATGTATCGCATGCAACAAGCATAACGGACTTTCCCATCTCCTTATATTTATATGCGAGCTTACCTATAGTTGTGGTTTTACCATTACCATTTACTCCACATACCATTATTATATGTGGTTTTCTGTTTAAAATTAACGGTTGCATGACAGGGTTTAATATAGCTTCTATTTCGTTCACTAATTGCTGCGTGATAATATTATACTCAACTTCTTTGTCAAATTTGATGCTTGTGAGCCTATCGATAATCAACTTGGAAGTTTTATGACCAATATCCATGCTAATTAGCAATTCTTCTAGCTCATCTAAAAGCGACTGGTCTAATTTTTTTTTGCCAGAGAAAATACTTCTCACCCCGTCGCTAAAGCGAGAAGAAGTTTTTAACAAGCCTTTATAAAGATTACCAAATAAACTCAAGGGAATGCTCCTTTTAAAATTCAAACTTAATTACAATATAGAGGATGACATGCACTACGTATATTTGTAAAGAAAAATGCACTCGCAACCGTTACATTTTACTCACAAAATACAGCGGTTGCGAGTGCATTTTTCTTTAGTTTTCAACCTAAATGTGTTATAATGTAAAATAGCAGTTTATAGGTAATTTTATGAGTTATAATGAGAAAATTTTAGATCATTATGAAAATCCAAGGAATGTTGGCTCTCTGGATAAAAATGATCCAAATGTTGGCACTGGTTTAGTTGGTGCACCATCGTGCGGTGATGTAATGAAATTGCAGATAAAGGTCAATGACAAAGGTGTTATTGAAGATGCAAAATTTAAAACTTTTGGTTGTGGTTCTGCCATTGCTTCAAGCTCTTTGTTAACAGAGATGATAAAGGGGAGAACCATCAGTGACGTTACACAGATAAAGAATACTCAAATAGTGGAAGAGTTGTCTTTGCCGCCAGTAAAAATACACTGCTCGGTGCTTGCTGAAGATGCTATAAAGGCTGCTATTCATGACTATCAAAGTAAACAAAAGAATTAAGAAGCTACGAACATGGGTGAATATCAAGAAGTAGGCGGAGGTGAAACTGTAAAAAAGAATAAAAAACTTATCACTATAACTGCGGAAGCAGTAGAAAGGATAAGGTATTTATTGGACCAAAAGAAGCATACTAACCTTGAGAAACCGGAAGAAGCAATAGGAATAAGAGTGCTAATTAAGCAAAAAGGATGTTCTGGTTTAAAATATGATATTGAATATGCATATGATACTCGTCCTTTAGAGTCGATAATTGAGGAAAACTGTAGTGATGGCCAAAAAGTTAAAGTGTTGATTGATCCAAAATCCGTCATGTTTATTCTTGGCTCTGAAATGGATTATGTAGAAGAAAAATTTTCATCGGGTTTTGTTTTCAAAAATCCTAATGAGAAAGGAAAATGTGGTTGTGGAGAGAGTTTTCATGTCTAGCAACTATTTTACATTGTTTGAAATCGAACCAACTTTCAATATCAGCTTTGATGGGCTAGAGAAAAAATATATTGAGCTAAGCAAGACTGATATAAATGAAAGACAGTCCAAAAACATGGAAAATATCAACAAAGCTTATCAAGTGCTGAAGTCACCACTAGAACGTGCCGAGCATTTGTTGAATCTTTTTGGTGTAGGAAGCCCAAAGGATCATCCAAATTCTGAAATATTAAATGAATCAATGGAAATAAGAGAATATTTGCTGGACTGCGATGATCTACAATTTGCAAGTAGGATGATTGATGAAAAAATAAAAGGTTGCATTAAAAACCTAATTAACACTTTTGCTGTAAAGAATTTTGATGGAGCTGCTACACAAGTCCTAAGATTGAAATATTTATATAAGTCATTTGAGGAGGTGAAAAAGAATGCAACCAATTCAAATTTCTGAACCGGATTCAAATGAAGTAGTTTTTGGTATAGATCTTGGTACTACCAATTCTTTAATTGCCATGGTAAATAAAGCTGGCAACGTGGAGATATTTGAAGATAAGCAGGGAAGAGAGCTACTGCCTTCTGTTATTTCGTATGAAAATAATACATTGAAAACTGGCTACGATGTTGACTCAGATGCAATTTACTCGATAAAACGTTTAATGGGTAAAAGTGTTGAAGAATTAAATAAAGAAGGCGTCAATTTTGAAATAGATCATGAAAGCGAAAAAGTTATTAGAATAAAATGCGCAGAGGAAAAGTATCTTACTCCTGTTGAGATTTCTGCTGAGATATTAAAAGCTTTATGTAAGAGGGTAAAAAAGTCTAAGGGGCTGGAAGTAAAAAAAGCAGTGATCACTGTGCCAGCTTACTTTGACGATTCAGCACGTAACGCAACCAAATATGCAGCAAGATTAGCCGGCATAGAAGTTCTTCGCCTCGTTAACGAGCCAACCGCTGCAGCGCTTTCTTACTCCATTGAAAAGAACAATAACAGTGGAATATATGCAGTTTATGACCTTGGTGGTGGAACATTTGATATTTCAATATTGAAATTGCATCAAGGAGTGTTTCAAGTTCTTGCAGTTGGTGGTGACACTAAACTCGGTGGAGATGATTTTGATCATTTGCTTAACCTTATTGTGCTTGATAAGTATAGAGAAAAGGTAGGTTTAAACAAAGAATGCTCTAGTGTCATCCCAGTCTGGGATCCAGAAAGTTTGATTACAAATGAACACACTAGAAAGTTATATAATAAGAACTGGATTCCAGTGTCAAGCACTGGAATGACAACACTTATTGAATCACGTATTGTAAAAGAATATCTGAGCGAAAACACCGTAGGTACTTTTGAATTCAACATTAACGGCAAGCCATTTAAATGTGAAATTACTAGAGAAGAATTCGAGCAGGCAATCAGTTCTTTGGTCAATAAGACTATCAATATAGTCACTCGTACTATAAGTGATATAGATCTTAAAATTGATGATATAAAAGGAGTAATTTTAGTTGGTGGTGCAACTAGAACACCATTGGTTCAAAATTCACTAGTCAAACTCTTTGGAAATAAAGTACTAAATGACGTGGATCCAGATAAAGCAGTTGCCATTGGGGCAGCTCTGCAGGCTCATGATTTAATTTCGAGCTCAAAAGATAGGAATATTCTCCTGGATGTTCTACCTTTATCACTTGGCATAGAAACTATGGGAGGCATAGTTGAAAAAATCATACCAAGAAATACGCCACTGCCAGTTTCAGAAACAAAAGAGTTTACAACTTATATTGATGGGCAAACAGCAATGAAAATTCATGTTTGTCAGGGAGAACGTGAAATGATAGAGGATAACAAATCTCTAGCGCAGTTTGAACTAAAAGGTATACCGCCACTGCCTGCAGGTTCTGCAAGAGTTGAAATAGAATTTACAGTTAACGTTGACGGAATCTTGACTGTTACTGCAAGAGAAAAAACTACTGGAATTGAGCAGACAGTTAAAGTAAATTCAAGTTTTGGCTTGAGTGAAGCTGATGTTCAAAATATGGTTAACCAGTCAATAAACAGCTTTGATGAAGATATGAAGGCTCGTTCCCTTGCAGGTGCTAAAATTAATGGAAATAAACTCATACACTTGGTTGAAAACAATAATAACCTTTCCACTGATCAAAAGTTGAAAAACCTATTACAAAATGCAAAAAACGCTTTACAAGGCAATGACTTGAATGAAATTAACAACGCTATCGCCGAGTTAGAAAATTCTTCTTTAGAGTTGTGTGAATTAACAAATAGGTAGAAAAAGCTTACACAACCTTGTGCAATACCCTATTTAATCTCAAAGCAACAGGTAACCTGAAATTAAATGGTAACCAATCGACCTTTCCTAATTTAAATGATAAACCAACTATGCTTACACGCCCAATGATATTTTCCATTGGTACAAAACCAACTTCAGAAAACCTACTATCTAAAGAATTATTTCTATTGTCTCCCATAACAAAAAATTGATCATCAGGTACATAATAAACTGGAGTGTTATATGATAGCTTATTAGAGACGTTATCTATCAAAATCTCATGTTCCTTGCCACTTAAAAGCGTTTCTATATATCTTGGTATGTTACGATTTGACTCATAATCAAAAAAACTTTCAATTTGCCTTCGCTCTACTTTCTGATCATTTAGGTATAATTCTCCCTCTATCATTTGCACTTTGTCGCCCGGTGTTCCTATTACTCGCTTAACAAACCTGATACTGTCGTTTCTTGTGGGTTTGAAAACTACTATGTCGCCACGCTTTGGAGGGGTATAAAAAATCCTGCCGCTAAAAATGTTTGGAGAAAATGGAAATGAGTGTTTACTGTAACCGTATGAATATTTACTAGTAAAAATGTAATCCCCTTCAAGTAGGGTGCTTTTCATTGAACCAGAAGGTATATGAAATGGCTCGAATAAAAAACTACGTATTGATAGCGCAATCAACAGTAAAAAAAACAATGAAGATAAAAATCTTCCCGTTCTTATCACCCAGTTTTTGCTTAGTTCTTCCAACTTTTCCAACTTTGTTTTTCTTATAGATTAAGCTTATTATAATACATAAATTAAAAAATGGTAATATGAAATTTTACTTGTGAATGTTATTCCTCTATTCAAAACAATTTTGAAAAGGCGGTTCATTTCTTTCAACGGTGTCATCCAAGTAGCGTGACACATAACTGTACGAACATTGCAATTTGCAGGTGGCAGATGAAAGTAGCTGATGCACATCTGTACGAACATTTGCTTTTGTTAAGGTAATATGGTGTTATGAAAGTAGCTGACACTGGAATGGCTTTGTTGCATCGCTACTTATGAAAGGCTAACTATAGTTAGGATTATAAGCAACCTATTGAAAATCTTGTTTTTTTGCAATCAATCTGATCAAATTTAAGAATAGTAATTTATTATTTATATTAATAAATTTAATTCTATTGAAAA
>NZ_LYUY01000087.1:0-5335 GCF_001675785.1 Wolbachia endosymbiont of Nomada ferruginata | reverse complement strand
GCTAAATGTTATATTGTACCACGATGTAAAAAAATATGATCAAGTACAAGTCAGAGTAGAAAACAAGGAAATGTGGGCTGAGTTACAAAAAAGAGGCGAAGAAATAGGAAAAAATTGCCTCTTTGGGGGAGTAAAACTTAAAGAAGCAGTAGAGAGAGGTAGTTTCACTAGATGTGGCATATGGAGTGAAAAGTATGCTATAAAAGAGATTAGCAATGATGAAGTATTGTCTTCATGGGTAAATAGGGTATTTGGAGGTAGTAAAGAAACCTTTAGGGAACTTTAATTCATTTATTTTAAGGTTCCAGAGTTTACTGGAGCCTTTGAGCTATAGTAGAAAATATTATATATATGGTTTTTTGCGTGGAAAAAAGTCTAGACTATGAAGTAGGGCAAAAATTGAAAAGTTGGAGGTTAGAGCGAGGGTATACTCAAAAGGATTTAGCGGAGAAAATTGGTGTAAAGTACTGGGTAATACTGCAATATGAAAAAGGGAACCGTAGAATTTCAATTGAAAGGTTGTATGCTATAGCTGAGACACTATCAATCAGTATTACGGATCTTATTCCTGTATCAAAAAGCTGTCTTGAAGATGAGGGAGAAGAAATATTAAACCTAATAAGAAAATATAAGAAGATTAACGATCAGGAGTTACGTAAGATGTTTTGTTTGCTAACCAAATTTGTCCAAGTCAGTGAAAAAAGTAGTAGAAAATCGGAAAAAATAAAAATTGCAAATGGTCTGGTTAAAGCAGGAATTTCTGTTGATATCGTTGCAAAAACAATTGGTCTGTCTGCTGATGAATGCGTTGAAGAAAAAGGAGGTTCTATTTACTGCCAAATAGGAAAGAAGATAAAAGAATGGAGGCTAGTGAGAGAGTATACTCAAAAAGATTTAGGAGAGAAAATGAGTACAACCCGTCACGAAGTAAGCAACTATGAACAAGGAAGGACTGCTGTTCCACTTGATAAATTATATGAAATGGCAGAAGCGTTATCGATTAATATTACAGATCTACTAATAGAGAAAGATGAAGGTAGTACAGTGGAAAATGAGCTGCTTGATTTGATTAAAGAATACAAAGAAATTGAGAGCCAAGAACTACGGCATGCACTAATAAAGTCTTTGTTTGAAGGGATACGGATTTGTGAAGAAAAAGTGAGAAAAGCGGAAAGGATCAAAGTTGCAAAGAATTTAGTAAAAGGGGGAATTTCTATTGATATTATTTTGCAAGCGGTAGGTTTACCTGTTGATATAGTTTTAGATGGGTAGCTCATGAAAAAATTATAGCAATAAAGTTTTTTTCTTAAATGGAGGTATATGTGTTTGTTTCTGCAAGCAATGTTAGTTATGGAATAGGGCAAAAAATAGAAAATAGTAGGTTAATGCGAGGTCATACTCAAATAGGATTAGCAGGTCAAGTAGGTTTAACATACCAAGAAGTGAACAGCTATGAGAATGGTTATACTCCTATTCCAATTGGAGTACTATATATAATAGCAAGAGTATTATCAGTTAATGCTGTAGATCTATTACCTAAACCAATAACAGTAAGAGAGTATAAAGATGAAGACGAAGAAATACTCTATCTAACGAAAATATACGAGAATCAAAAGTTAGGCAAAATAGTACCTTCATTAGTCAGGTTTGTTCATATTAGCGAAAAAATTAATCAAGAAGAGGCAAGGTTGGAAATAGCAAAAAATCTAGTGAAAGAAGGAGTTTCTACTGATGTTATTTCCCAGGCAACGGGTTTATCTATTTACGAGTATGATAGTACAGAGAGAGAAATCTGCACTGATTCTATATATTACAGAATAGGGCAAAGAATAAGAGAATGGAGATTGATAAGGAGATACACTCAAAAAGATTTGGCTGATAAAGTTGGTTTAACACTCAAGGAAATACACGACTATGAAAGAGGGCATACTGCTATAACATTTGATAAATTATATGAAATATCAGATGCATTATCAGTGAATATTAAAGTTCTGCTACCTAAAACAAGAGAAAGCAAAAAGCTATTGAGTTTAATGGATGAGTACGGAGAACAAGAATCATTAGATGCGTTAGTCAAATCTCTATCTGAAGATATGAAAAGTGGCAAGGAAAAAGTTAAAAAAACAGAAAGGATCAAGGTTGCAAAAAATCTAGCAAAGGCAGGTGTTGCTATTGATATTATTGTGCGAGCAAGTGGCCTAACTACTGATGAGTGTGAAAATTGAATTGTGTTAAAGACGGTACTAAGAAATATTATATTAAGATATAAGTAAAAATAGTTATATATTTAATATTTCTATACAGAATTTGTTTATCACTTTTTGATTGTCCTCTATCATTGCCTTTGCCTCCTGTTGAAGAAATTTGATATTTTTTGATGTAATGTTATCCATCTCAGTCGATGCTACTTTCAATTCCGATTGTATTCTTATATATTTATCGTCTATTACTTGTTCTAGTTGATAATCAACGCAATCCAATCCAGAAGCAAACATCACATTCAGTAGTGGCTTGACCCACCCTATTTTGCCAAATTTCCTTGAGTTAGCATACTTTATACTTCTATCTGTTCCACCAGTGCCTATTGATAGCAGTATAATCTCATCATTTGGAAATAACCTCTTAGCACTTGCATATGCACAAGCCGCTGGATTATTAGCAAACACTCCGCCATCTATCAACACTCTCTCTGTTTGGCTAATTTTTAGACGTTTTGGTGTAAAGTACGTTGGGGCAGCTGTTGTAGCTCTGAGTGCATCTTTCAACTTAATGTTTTCTTCTTTCCAACTTTTGAAGAAAAACTCACAACTATTGTGAATGTCATAACTGGTGAGTAGTAGATTACTCGCAACATCGGCCATAGTACTTTCACCAAAGTATTTGTTGAGAATAAATTCCATATTTCTATACGAGTACTGAGAACCACTCAGCCAAGAAGCAATTGATTTTCTCCAAAATGATGATTGAAAGATATATGCTCCATACTCTTGGTAAAGTTCAACCAAATCATTGGCAGAGTATTGAAGTTTATTGCTTTTACAAAGTCCAGCAACAATAATCCCACCGGTTGAGGTGCCTGCCATTAAATCAAAAATCTGGGAAATTGGCTTTTTTGTCCTAGATTCAATTTCTGCAAGAATAATGGCAGGTATTATCCCTCTAATGCCACCTCCATCTACAGATAAAATGTACTTTGTCACTGTAAAATTTATTTGTGTTTGTGAATAGCTTCAAGTTCGTTGACTTCTTCAGTGAGGTTTTTCACTCTCTCTTCAAGTCGATAGACTATTTCGATTAGTTCTTGGTTTTTTTCTATAAATTTATCATGGATGTGTACACGTAAGTCAAGTTTTGCCAACCACCATATGAATCCTACAGTCTGTAGAACTATTGTTATTATTACCGCTATTGGGATTTTTTGCTTTTTCATGTGAAAATATTAACTTGTTATGGATAGTTTTGGAAATTTATATGCAGATTATAGAAAACTTACAGCTTTAGTGATTACTTTTTGTTGATTCGTATTGATCTTCTGCTTTAGCAAGTAGCTTTATGATTTCCTTGTAAGGTTTATCTTTATTGTGCCTTGACCTTAATACAGCTACATCTCTTGGATTTTTTCCATCTGTGTCTCTAATGGTAGGGTCTGCACCTTTGTCTAATAAAAATCTAATTATCTCCAATTTGCTTTCATATGTAGCTGCATGTAAAGGTGTCCATCTTTCATATTTTGTAGCATTTATATCAACTCCTTTTTCTACTAGGAATTTTACAACCTCTGCACATCCCTCTTCTGCAGCATAATGTAGTGCTGTTAATTTAGGGATCTGCACATTAATATCTAATAGATTTTCTACTAAGAATTTTACAGTCTCTAAGTTACAATTTTGAGAAGCAATGCGTAACATCGTTTTATAATTATCTGCAGCTCTTGCCTTCATGTAGGAATAGGTAGCAATAATACATACTATTACTGTTATAAGCCACCAAAAATGCAGCTTGTTTTTTGTATCTTGACCCAATTTATCCATATTCAACATCTTTTTAATATTAAATAGATCATTTACTCATTTTTTATTAACATTACTTACTCAAAGATGCTGACAACATAGTAAGGTAACCTGAGCTATTTAAAGTATGCTCCGCTCTGTTAACTATCCATTCACCATCTACTGCTTGATTAAAAGCTATAAGATTAAGTTTAGCTTCTGCAAATAACTCTGGATTACCAGGTATAGTGATATCCAATACTGCATTATTTCGCTTTAGTTGTTTTAACTTAGCATTTGCTGCACTTAGTGCTGATTCTGCATTTGAGTACATTTCTAACATAATATAACTTGGCTCGCCGCTACCAACTGTTTCTTTAATAGTTTCACCCTTTTCATAGCTATGCCACTTTGCCACTACTGAATTATACTTATCACGTACGGTAAAATGCACTTTCCAGTTAATTGTATCTTGAGGTCTAATAGTCGTTGTTCCTAAAGCTTTTCCTGTGGCTGATTTTGCCATATTCTTTGAAATAAACAATATATACCCACCAGCTAATTTTGCCATTGCTTCACGCTCTGTTGCGATCTTTGTTAACAGACTTATATCACTTTCATCTGCCTGATTAATATGGGGTATCAATACATTCTTAAATTCCTCAGCGACTTTGTATCCATATCCATGTTTTTGGGCTATTTCTTTTACTAAGTTTTCTATGGTAATTTGGCGCCATTCTTTTGATACTTTTGCCTTCAAAGATATTCTTAAATTTGTTGCATGAGCTTTGATTAGTAGAGTCTTAGGTGGACCCTGTATAGTCACTTCGTTGACTGTATATATACCCATTGGAAAGATTCCAAATTCCTTATAACCTAGTGCTATGTTCAATTCATTCGGAATATCTATGTCTTCATCCCTGTAATCAACACACACTTCAACTACATCATCTATTATTCCTGATTCATCTGTAAGGTGCAATGATATAACTCTATCTTTAATTGATTCACATTTATCTATTATAAAATCTGGCTGCATTTATTCCCAGACCTTTAATTTTGACTTTTGTACTGTTTTCTTAATAGTAGGAAGCTTTATCTTTAATCCTGCAGGCAAAAAGCTTCCGTATTCTGCCAAACCTAAGTTCTCTGCTAGTACTAATTCCACTACTCCATCAGTAAATCCGTAATGTTTCCAGCAAATCAGATCTAACATCTCATTTTCTTTACTCACATAGTATACAGTCATCTATAGCTTTTTAAACTCAAACTAAATTCAACTTTTCTTGGTAGTCCATTAGGTAAAAAATACATCTGCTTTTCTTCTAACCTAGTAATTACGAATT
>NZ_LYUY01000086.1:0-5459 GCF_001675785.1 Wolbachia endosymbiont of Nomada ferruginata | reverse complement strand
CCTTATGAAGCGCGAGTTTCACGTAGGGTTCTGGAAGGGGCCAGGAGGGAAGTTCTCCTGGTCTACTCTCCTTGCGTTCCGGCGTATTTTTGGTACTGAAAAAAATAAAGACATCCTCATTCACTTTCTCAATGATATTTTGGGGTTCACTGGCAAAGATGAAATAAAAGAAATAGAATTCCTCAGCACTATTCAAGATGCTGAAATTGCCTCTAAAAAACAAAGTATCGTTGATGTTCTTTGCAGGGATGAAAATGGGGTGCAAGTAATAGTCGAAATGCAAGTTGCCAAAACTAAAGGCTTTGAAAAACGCGCTCAATATTACGCTGCTAAAGCTTATTTATAGCTATTGCTGATTGTATTCTCTTTCCTAATAAATCTGAGTATAAGTCAGATCATGTAATGTTAGACAAAGATAGCTATGAACATGATTTAAAAGATTTTTATTTTACATTTATTGAGTTACCAAAATTTCCTAAAACTAAAGAAGACCAATTGGAGAGTATAGTTGAAAAATGGATCTATTATTTTAAATATGCAGATGAAACTAGCGAAGAAGAATTGGAAAAGATAATAGGTAGTGATGTAATAATTAAAAAGGCATATGAAGAACTAAATAGATTCAACTGGTCAGAGAAAGAATTTATTGCCTACGAACAGGAAATAAAACGTATTCGTGATGAACGGGCTGTTCTTGAACAAAAACTTGATGATGCTAAAAAGGAAGGAAAAATTGAAATTGCAAAAACAATGCTGGCTAATAATGTTGATGTCACCACTATTGTTAAGTTTACTGGCCTCTCCATGAGTGAGATCAAAGAATTGCAGAATTAAGTGGACCCGCAAACGGTTACACGAAATAATGCTGCAGCCTGACCAGGTGATAAGTACATTTAGCCTATTTATCTTTATACTTTCATGCCAATTTTATAAATCAAATTTATTTCTGTGAGTAGCTACAATTTAAAGACCTTGCTTCATCAATGTAATGGAACAAAACCTTTTTAGTAAGTTCAAAACCCTCTAAAGTCTCTCCTTCGCATCTTGCTGTAATGCAGTTTTGCGTATTTGATACCCTAAGAAGCCACCAACCTTTATTATCGGTTACTTTAACACCATCAAGATCTGAAAATACAATATTTTGCTTCTCCAGTGTTTTCTTTATTGATTCAATTATTTGAAATTTTTTCTCATCTTTCACTACAATCTTTACTTCATGAGTGATATATAACTTCGGTAAATCCTCAATTACCTGAGATAGGCTTTGGTTTTTCTTAAGCAAAATGTCAACTGCTTTAACAGCAGAATATAGCCCATCATCAAAACCTAGCTCAGAAAAGAAGAAGTGCCCGCTCAATTCACCAGCAAACTTTGCTTCTTCCTCTACCATCTTCTTCTTAACTAGTGAATGTCCAGTAGCGCAGGTAATAACTTGCCCTCCTAACTTACTAACAAAATCATGCACTTTCATACTCATTTTTACGTTGGCAATAACTTTGCTTTCTGGATATTCCTCCAACACTTCACGTGCAAAAATTATGAATAAATGGTCATTGGAAACAACACTGCTTTTATTATCAATTAAGCGCACCCTATCGCTATCGCCATCTAGCGCAATGCCAAGATCACATCCATATTCCTTCACAATGTCAATTAATTGAGCGAGATTTTTTTCCTCTATGGGATCTGGATCATGCAGTGGAAATGCCCCATCTATAGAGTTATTGGTTACGATGTGCGTATGACCAGGCAAGATCTTTTCAATATACCTTATAATTCCACTGGCTGGACTATTTCCACAATCCCAGGCTATTTTTAATTTCTGTGTAGTATTATTCTTCACTGCACTTTTCAATATGCTAATGTACTCACTATATATATTTATGTTAATTAAGCTTCCAATTCTTGTGCTGTTTTTAATTGGACTGCTTATAATTTCCTTCATTTCTTGATCTGAGAAGACTTTTTTATTACTAAAAAATTTAAAGCCATTATATTCGCTGGGGTTATGAGAGGCAGTTATTATGATACCAAGATCCGCCTGTGTGATTTGTGTTGCAGCGTAAAGCATAGGTGAAGAGCATAGTCCAACGCGTATAACATTTGCACCGGATAAAGTTAAGCCCCTAATTAATTCTCTTTCTATACCTGGTGAATCTATTCTACTATCGTAGCCGACACAAACATTAGCTACGGTTTGGCCAAACTTTCTGCCTATTTCGTACCCATCATTAATCTGCAAGTCTTTGCCTACTATACCTCTAATATCGTATTTTCTTATAATGGTATTGTCCATACTGCTTCTTAAGTGGTAACTACCTTATAGTATATAGGGAGAATCTACAAATACTCAATTTAATTTACGCTTTCTGTTAATTAATTTTTAAATTAAAAATATTACTATTTAAGCATATTCTCTAAAAATATAAAATTATGCCAGAGGAGGATGAAAGTGTATTTATAGCTGAGGGTCAAAGTTTAAATGTAGATGAACAGCAGAAAAAGGATATTTTAGATGTGATTGAATCTTGCAGCAGCTTTCGGGAGACTATAAAACAATTGGAGAAAAAAAACTTAATCTGGTATTTTATTGGTCCTTTACGTAAAGATGAAAACATTACAGGACAGATAAATTTAAAGTGGGAAAAGGAGTTCCAAAAATTTGAGCAATCAATAGACGCAATGCATAAAGAACTTAAGTCGTCTCTGCCTAGTCAAAATTTCTTAGCGTATTCAACAAAAGATAATGACTTCAAAATTAGATTTGAAAATGAAGAAAAACCAATAGAAATTAGCAATATTTTAAGGGCCAGCAGTGAAGGTAAGGTTTATAACATATCTTTAGGGAAAGATAGTCAAATAACTGCGACCAAAAAAGGCAGCGAAAGGCACTATGATTTTACTGGTTCAAGCTCATGTGAAATGACCATTAACTGGCAGGCTAAGGACTCTGAAGGTAATAACATAGACTGCAGCATGACTGTAAAATTGGATTCTGGTGGTATATAAAGTGTCATTGGTGAGCCAAAATTTGGTGATTTAAAGTTCACAGATCCATTACCAAAGGAGACAAAAGACGAAATATTAAAATTAGTTAAGCAAAACAAAGAAGTTTTTATCAATGGAAAAACTCTGCATCAAGCTTTTACTGATATAGGTCAAGGTATGGACAGTCTCGAGCCCACACAAGATCTATCATCGCAATTACCTACACCAAATAGTAGTGGGTATTTTTCTCCTGGCACACCTTCTTCGCGTAGAAGCTCTGTGTCCACTAGTAGTGAATTTGGTAGTGAAGATGAAATATTTGAGAGTGGTACGTTTGATGATGAAGAAGAATATAAACAAGAAGGAGAGGAATTAGAAAATAGAGTAAAGGAATTAGAGGAAGAGAATACGCAACTAAAGAAAGACAAAGCAGAATTGCAAAGACTTAATCAAGAGATAACAGAAGAAGGTGAGAAGTATAGATTAGCGTTAGACATATCAGAAGAAAAAGTTAAAGAGCTTGAACACGAATTGAAAAAACTGGAAAAAGAACTAACTGAAAAACGTGAAGAAAATGAACAGTTAAAACAAGTGGTAAGCGCATCAGCAGAGGATAAAAGTGATGTAATAAAGAGCTTAAATCATCAGTTAAAAGACAAAGAAAGTGAGATTCAGTCAACAAATAGAGCAAATGAGGAACTACAGAAAAAATTGGATCAAGGTGAGATTGAACTAAGTAAATTGAGAGCAGAAAACACAGAGCTGAGAAATGATGTGAAGAAAATAGTGGAAGGTTTAAAGGATGATCATAAAAAGCAGTTAGTAGAACAGTTATTAGAAAGAGAGGAGAAATTGACTGATGCAATAAGTCAATTGAATGAAGAGCGGTTAAATAATCAAGAATTAGCTAGAGAATTAAATCAGCTACAGAAAAAAATAGAGACTTTAGAATTGGCAAGTCAACAACCTAATATAGGTGAAAAGTCTCTTGCAGATGAGATGAGTAAAGGAGATGCGAGAAAGGGTGAGGAAATAAAACAGAAAGATTTAGAGATAGAAAAATTAAAAGAAGATTTGAAACAATTACAAGAAGAAAATAAACAACTAAAACAAGAAGTTACCAAAAATGCAGGAGTTGATGCATCATCTTCAACAGACCAAAGAGAGGCTAAAGAAGCAGAAGCTATACCGCAAAACATTATGGATTGGCCTGTTCCAATTCCAGACGATAAACCGGAAGAGCAGAAAACTCCATTAGAGCCAATCAAGGTAAATACAGAATTATCAGATCCAAAATCAATCCCTGCTGAAGGTCCGGAAAAATCTCCTCCTCTTTCAAAATGATGAGTTTTGCTTCTATAGCTGACCCAAGCAACACGTCATACCGCGATTTATTCGCGGTATCTCTAGATCCCGCTAACAAGTAGCGGGATACTTAACCGTCATACCGTGATTTATTCACAGTATCTCTTAGCCGCTAACAAGCAGCGGGATGACAGCAATCCTACGTCATGCCGCCGCGGTATCTCTAGATCCCGCTAACTAGTAGCGGAATGACGAATTTTTGTTTTTCAAATTATAGCTAAACATACTGTAATTGCTATTGAATGATGGAGTCCATTATTTTAGCACGAAGTAACAAATTCAATGAATTGGTTCTTCAAAAATAATTTAAACTTTTACAGTAGGTCATGAAATATTATAGCGATCTCATTAAAAGAAACTTTTATAAGTATCGTTGATGAGAAAGGAAAAGTTGTTAAGGAAGAAGTTGTTGCAAGCGAAAGTAAGGCAATAGCAGATTAGCCAAGGCAAAAAATACGAATCCATAGGAATAGAAAGTGGACAGTTGTCAATATCAATGTGCAAAGAGTTAAGGAGTTTTGGATTACCAGTAATTTGTGTAGATGCAAGGCATATGGCAGCAGCGTTGTCTGCAAGAATCAATAAGAATGATAAAAACGATGCAAGGGGTATAGCGCAGATGATGAGAAGTGTTAGTAAAATCAGTTGTCAAATTAAAATAGCGCTTGGAAGCAGAAGACAGCTAATGTGTAGCAAACAGCAGGTTATTGGAACAATAAGAGGGTTGTTGAAGATACATGGTCGGTAAAGGATCAAAATTTGAAACTTTCGCTTTAAGAATACAAGAGGCAATAAATAATTTGGATGAAATCAGTAGGAGTTCAATTGAAGCGTTAGTTTGTAGTTTGGAAGCAATAGAAAAGTCATTAAGAAAGCTTGACAAAATGCTTTCAGAACAAGGTGAAAAAGACGATGATTGTAAATTGTTAACTACTGTTCCAGGAGTGGGGATTATAGTAGCAATGACGTATAAAGCTGCAATTGATAACCCACATAGGTTTGAGAAATCTGATACAGTTGGAGCATATATAGGGTTGACACCAAGGCAATATTCTTCTGGAGAAGTTGATCGGCATGGCAGCATATCAAAGATGGGACCAGCGGAA
>NZ_LYUY01000085.1:0-5566 GCF_001675785.1 Wolbachia endosymbiont of Nomada ferruginata | reverse complement strand
TTTGATCAAAAAAGCGAGCGAATTTGGCTACATATTAGTTCAACAAGAAGAGTTAGTTGAGTGAGTTTCTTAGGAGAAAATGGCATTAAAGCCAAGTTTAGACGAAGGTTCAAAAATAAAAAACAGCAAATAAGCAACCGAGTTGTGGCTCCGAACATATTGGATCAAAATTTTACTACTGATCAGCCAAATAAAGTTTGGGATTACCTACATAAAAACTAAAGAAGGTTGTTGGCGGCAATAATTGACCTATATTCACGCATGGTGGTTAATGAGTAACATGATAATTAGTTATAGATTCTTTATTGATGGCCGTTGATAAACGCAAACCCGATAAAAATCTGCTGTTACATAGCGATCAAGGGTCACAGTATACCTCTCAAAATTACCAATTTCTATTGAATACAAAAAACATCATTTCCAGCATGAGCCATAAGGGCTGTTGTTACGATAACTCTGTTGCAGAAAAGTTCACTTAAAAGGGAGCTGCTTATTGATACTTCTCGCTCAACAAACCAGAACTGCCATATTTGAATACATAGAAATCTTTTATAACAAATAACGTAGACATTCTACTATTAACTATTGCATTCCTGCACAATTTATTCTCATGATAAAAACGTCTTAACTTTCTCTCTACTTTTTCTGGGTAAGGTCAAATAGAGAATTTTACAAAAATCTATTTTTAACTTACAATCAATTATTACAATTTTAAACCTACAACTTATGTATAACAGACTTATAGTCAAATCTTTTTCAGTATTATGCATCTGTTTATTTGCTTTATACATAACACTGCCAAATTTCTTTGATAATAAGCTTTTTATTTCGAAAAAAAGAATAAACTTAGGCCTTGACCTGAAAGGAGGGGCATCTTTGCTTTTAAACATAGACTTAGACTTCTATTTTAAGGAAAAGCTAAGCATGCTAGCTAACGAAATAAAAGAGACATTGCTAACAAAAAATATTGAATCTAACGTACAAAATAGCGTTATAACTTTAAATAATATTGATGATTATAAAAAAGCATCTGTGTTGATTAATGCGATAAATCCAAATTTAGAGCTAAATAGAAAAGATTCTTCGATTCTCATTTCGTATAAACCCCATTATAAAAATTCTTTGATCAGTGAAGTAGCTGCAGAATCAATAAACAATGTCCAGCGCCGTTTGGACAAACTTGGCACAAAGGAAGTCAGCGTTCAAAAACAAGGGCAGAATAAAATATTAGTGCAGGTGCCTGGAGTAGAAGATACCAAGCAGATAAAATCTCTGCTTGGCAAAACTGCTAAGCTAGCTTTTCATTTGGCAAACACTAACATAGCCAAGGTGCAGGATATAGACCATGAAACCACTGTCATGCTCAAGGATTCTTTAGGTAATTCTTATCCAATATTCCGCAAAACTGAAATAGGTGGTGATTCGCTGGTTAACGCATCAGTTAGATTTGGTCACTTAGGTAAACCAACAGTGCATTTTAAATTTGACAGCATAGCGAGTAAAAGATTCGCAAAAATCACTAAAGAAAATGTGGGAAAACCTTTTGCAATTGTTCTGGATAACACAGTCTTAACAGTACCTACAATACGTGAGCCAATTTTAAATGGAGAGGGAGAAATTAGCGGTAATTTCACTGAAAAACAAGCAAGCGAACTTGCAATACTTTTAAAATCTGGAGCACTGCCAGCACCACTTAAAATAATTGAAGAAAAAAACATTGGCCCAAGTCTTGGAGAAGAATCAATAAAGGCAGGGGAAATGGCAGCAACAATCTCTATTATAGCCGTGGCTTTATTTATAATCATCACTTACGGCAAATTAGGTGTATTGGCCTCTGTTGCACTTTTTTCTAATGTAGTTCTTATATTATCAATTCTCACTCTGCTTGAAGCAACTCTAACTTTACCTGGAATTGCCGGTATTGCACTTACTGTTGGTATGGCGGTGGATGCAAATGTTTTAATATTTGAGCGAATTCGTGAGGAAATCAAATCTGGCAAGAGAGTGGAACGTGCTATTGAAGAAGGGTTTAAAAACGCTATAAAGACAATACTGGATTCAAATATCACTACATTAATTGCTGCAGGAATAATGTTCATTATTGGCAGTGGAGCAATAAGAGGCTTTTCTGTCACTCTATCAATAGGAATTTTATGTTCGATGTTTTCTGCAATCACAGTCACAAAACTCCTGATAGAGTTGTGTATGAACCCGAAGGAACTAGTGCTTTGTTAGTCAACTACCTTCATTCCCACAACGTTATATCCTGAATCAACGTGCAAAATTTCTCCAGTAGTGCCACTACTTAAGTCGCTTAATAAGTATAACGCTGCCTTGCCAACATCCTCTATTGTAACATTGCGTCTGAGCGGAGAATTATTTCTATTCCATTCTGATATGGAGTGAAAATCGCTTATTCCAGAAGATGCTAAAGTTCTGATTGGACCAGCGGAAATTGCATTTACTCTGATATTTTGTGGCCCGAGATCACATGCTATATATTTTACACTTGCTTCAAGTGCTGCTTTACATAAACCCATAACGTTATAATTTGGCATAACTTTTTCAGCGCCATAATAAGATAAAGTAAGTAAACTACCACCATTTGACATCATTTTTTCAGCCCTTTGCGCTAAAGCAGTAAAAGAATAGCACGATATATGCATTGCATTGAGGAAGTTATCCAGTGAAGTATTGACATATTTACCATCTAACTCATTTTTATCGGAGAATGCTATTGCATGCACCAAAAAGTCAAGAGTACCCCATTTTTTCTCTATTATTTCGAAAGCGTTATCTATGATTTTTTCATTTGAAACGTCACAGTGTAATATTAGCTCCACATTTAATTCATCTGCTATTGGTAATAATTTTTCTTTTATTATTTCGTTCTGGTAGGTGATTGCAAGTTCTGCCCCGTGCTCTGAGAGAGCTTTTGCTATACCGCATGCTATCGATCTCTTATTTATTATTCCGGTTATTAATCCCTTTTTGCCTTGTAATAGACTTGTCGTCATAGAACTATCTGTTTTTTTATAATTTGGAATATTAACTAGGTAAAGTCAAGATATCACTATGTTTTAAAATATTTTTTGCAGTAACTTGAAGTCTATAAACAGTAATCTTGATTCTTCTACAACAAAGCCATCCCGTATGACATTTTGTCTATACCTAATTAAGCATATCAATAAGTAAGTAAATCTTAATATAATCTTATTATACTTATAAATACGCTGTATAGAATGAAAGTATGGATGATTTCATAACTGCAAGAAGAAAAGATGATGCTGTGGTATCTGTTTGTCAGGATAATAAGAAAAAAAACGTGTTAATTTTAGGGCTCAATCAAGCTGCAAGGAATTTGTTAAAATACGAGGAAGGGAATTTACTTAATAAGCCGTTAATCAATATTTTAAGTGCAAGAGCAGCTGACGACATGAAGAATTATTTAGAGTATACCGAAAATGGGCACGATTTACTTGATATATTACCTAAAGTGATAGATTTTTCCTTAACTGATGCTAAAGGAGAAGATATCAGGACAAAAGTAAAAGTTTTCCGCACTGCACAATTTGCCAGTAATAAAATAAATTATGAGCTATTAATACGTGATATCAGTTTGTCCCATAAACTAGGAATCTTTAGAGATAAATATCTAATGGGTAAAAAATATAAAAACCATGACTTATTCGATATACCGGGCAATGAGTCCACTATTCTAGAGTTATACGTTATATTAAATTTTGCCTTTCAACATCAAATTAATGCAGCTATAGGAGTGATTGGCTTAAATAGTAGCTGTAGTGAGACAAATAATGCACTGAAAGTTATCATAGAACATTTTTATAAAAATTGCCGTAGTGATGATTTTCTAGGGTATATTGATGAGAATAAAGTGCTTTTTGTTTTGATTAACTGCGATGTAAAAAGTACATCTAAAATAATTAATCGTATACATTCTGCCATTAATAAGCAGTTATTAATGCAAAAATTACCAAGTGTATCAATAATTTATGGGAATATAGCTCAAAAACAGGCAGCAAAATCTACCAGCGGTGCCTTCTGAAAAGTTGTTTTTTATTTATATTGAGTTTAAACTTAAATTTTTATAAAGATTTAAGTTTATTTATGAAGTTAAAGTACTACCTGGTAGCACTGCTTTCATCATTGTTTTTGCAGAATAGTGCTAGCTCTAAAACAATTTTGGATAAGGAAATATTTTATGCAGAACTAGACGGAAAAATAGATTTGAGATTCGGCTACGCCTTCAACAGAGATTCTTTCAATGCTAAGCCTAAGGATAAAACTTCAAGTTATTCATACTTGCGCTTTCTTTATTTACAGCAAGTTTATCCAAATACTCAAATGGGGGTTAATGTTAAGGCAGGGGTTTCTGGTATTGCAAACCTAAAAGCGTTAGACATAGAAAAGTTAGACATGGAGGAATGGTATTTTATCATAAAAAACCAGGAACTTGGATCAATTGAATATGGTAAAAGAAGTTTAGTTGGTCAGAGCATGTTAATTAACACTTCAAAAATTTATGCAGCTGCTGGAGGAGTAAATGGTTGCTGGGCAAACTATGCAAATTTGCGCGGTGATCCTAAAAAAGATGGTGACCCTGGATATGATAAAGACAAGGTATTTTGGGTAAAACCCAACATTTACAGTGAGTATAATGGACTCGAACTAGGGTTAAAACAATCATCAATTAACTACATCTCCCCTAAAATCTATAACTTTCAACTCGGGTTCAGTTACGTCCCAGGAAAAAATAACTTACAATATAGCAATCTAATTGCTGCTGGCCTTTCCTATAAAAACAGCTTGTCAGATGATATAGGTTTTACTACTGCCTTAACTGGTGAATTTGCAAGAGAAAATTTAACTGATTGCTCAGATGGGACTTCTAAAAATTATGAATGCCGCAATCAATTACTACACTGGAATTTTGGTTTGAAGCTAAAATTGTTCGATCTTGATTGCATTTTTTCGTATGGTAATGGTGGTAAATCTGGTGAGAAGCGTAATCCTGAAACAAATAATACGTATTATATGAATGCAGGTATCGCTTACCGTTCTGATTCTTATAAATCGAGCTTAACATATTTTAGTAGTGGTAGGGATATTGCAGGCGAAGGTACAAACGAGTTAACATCATATGCTTTAAGTCTTGAAAATTCTCTTTTTTTAGGTACTTCATACTATTTCGATATTGTAAAGTTTAGTACAAAAGAGCCTAAAATAGAAAATAACAACTCTGGTTATGTGTTCTTGGCTGGACTGAAATTAAGTTTTTAATATTGCCTCCTTCCAACACTCTTTTCTGTCATCCAAGGTAACCGTTCACAGATTTCCACTTAATTTTTCAATCTCACTCATGGAGAGGCCAGTAAACTTAATAATAGTGGTGACATCAACATTATTAGCCAGCATTGTTTTTGCAACTTCAATTTTTCCTTCCTTTTTAGCATCATCAAGTTTTTGACCTTACCCAGAAAAAGTGGAGAGAAAGAAAGGAGTTTTTTCGGGTAAAATAAAATTTTGGAGGATTAGAAATGGCAAG
>NZ_LYUY01000084.1:0-5848 GCF_001675785.1 Wolbachia endosymbiont of Nomada ferruginata | reverse complement strand
GAGAAGATATGCTGTTTTGATTTGTGTGAAAATTATTGTTGACTTATGTGCAATTAGAGAACCTAAGTCACTTTAGCTATATATAAAAGGTTTAAGTGGTTGTATTGATGTATCTTTGTATTAAAAAACACCCAATAAGCAGAGTTGTAAGTGGAATAAACCACAAAATGTAAGTGCTAGGTGGTACGATTATAATTGAATTGCCGTAAGAATTTTTTAACTCTGAGATTATCTCTTCATCAGTGTATCCATCATTGATTTTTTTACGAATTGCTCCTCGCATATCATACGCGATCTGAGATCCAGATTCAGACAATGATTCGCCAGAACATATTGGACACCTTATTATTTCAAATAAACTTGTTGCTCGTTTTTCCATGCTTTTATCTCTGAGTTTATTATCCAGAGTAAAAGCGTTTACGCCTGAGTGAAATATCAATATGAAAAGTAAACTAACTACTGCTCTCATCCTTGGTTAATTGGGTTATTTTACTGAGTTGGTTCATAAAATCAGTAGTGGATAACTTTCCAATAAAGCTTGACCCTACATCATCATCGTACTTTATTGAAAATTGAATGCCGTCATCAGTTGTTTTTTCTGATAAGGAAGACATTAATTTTTCAAACGCATCTGAAGTTTTTGAGTCACCAATCATAAACGAGATTAATTCTTTATAATTTGATATAGCCACGTTGATTTTGTCTTTAAATGAAGACGTAACCAAATTATAATTTTGCACTCCACCATCTGCAGCAAGAGAAAAATTATTACTTTGAATTAAAAATTTCTCTATGTTGAAATTAATTCTGGAAGCTGAGATGTGGTTTACAAATTCGTAATCAAATTTAGTGTCGATACTAAGGTAACTTTCAGGACTTGCAGTATTTTTATACCGATAAGTATAAAAATCAAATCCTAGTTTAGTATTTCCACTTGGTTCTTTATCGAGGTGAAATTGAATGTAATTACTTTTATCATTCACTTCAGTTATAACACTTTGCTGATTTTCTGAAACATCACATTTTAATCCATAATCTTCGTAACGAAGTGTATCTATATAGTCTATCACGGTACTATTTCTGTTGAATCGCAATGAAGATGGTAAATCA
Organism: Wolbachia endosymbiont of Nomada ferruginata; assembly: GCF_001675785.1. Taxonomy (NCBI): domain Bacteria; kingdom Pseudomonadati; phylum Pseudomonadota; class Alphaproteobacteria; order Rickettsiales; family Anaplasmataceae; genus Wolbachia; species Wolbachia endosymbiont of Nomada ferruginata. Next base: position 4,738 of record NZ_LYUY01000084.1, on the reverse strand, counting down.
TTTAGTCTAACAACAAAGTGGCTGCTATCATTTGTGTGGCATTTTATATTCTTTTTCTCATCACCATGAACAACAATGTTGACTTCATTGCTTGGTATGTAGATATATACTGATTTATCAAACAATCTATTTTTTATCAATAAAGCATCAGATGAGATGGTTAATTGCTCATTGGAAAATTTTGGGTTTGTCACACGGAAAATTAGGTTAGAAGGAAGTCCACTAAAATCATGTAAAATATCAAACTTTTCGTCGTTAATGTATAGTATTGTTTCAGCTAAAAGATTTTTTACCTTACATGCAGAAAAATACCAAAAACCACTATACGCTACAGGAATAAACAAAAGTAAAGAGATGATAATATAGATAAAAATCTTACGCATAGCTAATCACTCCCCTGTTTATCCAATGATATATTTCTTGTACCCCTTGGTATGGTTACACACAAGCCGTCGATATCTTTTGTGATTTTTATTTGGCACCCAAGTCTTGATGTCTCCGTTAAGCCGAAGGCTAGATCTAACATATCGTTTTCCTCATCAGATATGGGATTATGCGTTTCTACAGCATTATAAAACTTTGGATCAACAATCACGTGGCATGTAGAACAAGCAAGAGAGCCTTCACATGCACCTTCAAGCAGATCTGGATCACTTCTATGGGCTAAATTGAGCAGAGTTTCTCCCTCTGCAGCTTCATAACTTTTCTTACTCCCATCAGGTAAAATAAAAGTAACAGATGGCATATTATCCCTATTAAAATCCTTACTAATTTCTCTATATCCTACAGGTAATAACTAATATTTGCAAACTCTTTGCAATTCCAGTACCTATATTTCTTGTTATCCAAGTATCTCCTTTAGCATAGATCCCGCTAACAAGCAGCGGGATGACGGTTGTCAGGCTAGTGCCTTCTCCTGTCATCCAAGTAGCTGACACTGGTTCCTTTATGATGGCAACGCCCCTATGATGTCATCCCAGTGCTTGACACTGGGATCCAGGAAAGTTTGCTTGTAAGCAAGCAAACTAGCACAGAAAGTGGTTACAACATTTTCGATGAGATTATATGGAAAACTTGATCCCAGTGTCAAGCACTGGGATGACAAAAAAAGGAGCACTGGAATGGCACCATTTGTTATGTTTAACAAAGTTCGTACTTAGCTTCATGTTAGCCATAAATATTTAAGAAATTTACCAAATGAAAAAAAAGGCAAAAGAAGCCCCATGGTTAACTAGTTCTGACACTGGTTTCCATCCAAGACGGCAGTAGCCCCTTCGGTGTCATTCCAGTGTCAAGCACTGGAATGACAAAGGAGAGCAGTGTCAGCTACTTGGATGACACCTTTTTTCTACTTAGTGTGGGTTATACAAGAAGTCTATTGTATGGCTATTGCTGGTCGTATATTACTTATAGCTTATCTATTCAAATTTTGACTTTATTTTTCATAATTCATTATTGACAGAAATTATTAATTGGGTTATTATTAAATTATCGTTAACAAATGAGGCAAAGAAATGACGACATCCAATAATTCTTCATTGCTAAAAGATAGTCAGGAGCTTACTAAAACTAAGGGGACTATATGGAAACCTTTAATTACTATCTCATTATTGTCTGTATTTAGTTTCACATCTGGTCAATATCTTCCTTATGTTATTGCAGCAGTTCCTTTAGCAATCTTTGCTGTTTCTGCGGTTGTTGCACTTATTTCAGTGACATATCTTGTTAAACTGGCTATTTCTAGAGATGATAATAAGAAAGAATTAGGTCTTAATGGACAGAAATTCGGCCATACTCCATCTCAAGAACCACAAAAATTTGTGTGTAAAAATTGTACTAATCTGGAGAATAAATCAAATGTACCTACTCCTCAATCACCTCCAGTAACGTTTGGAACACAACCAAATCCAAGTGCCAATATGCTACAGCCGCCGCCTCCTCCTCTATCAAGCTGTGCACCACCACCACCTCCTCCTATGCCAACTCCTGAGCAATTGAATCAAGCAAGTGGTGCAGTACCTCCTCCTCCTCAAAATTCATCAACTCAACAGGGTAGTAATGATTTACTTAATAGTATAAAAAAAGCTGGCGGTAAGGCAGGTATGAGCAAAGAACAGAAAAAAGCACGCGATGAAAAATTAAAACAAAATAGGGAAAAACGAGAAAAGAATAGTGAAGGTGAGCAAACAGATTCCAAAAATGCTTTATTTGCAGAAATAAGAGGAGGTTTTACATTGAAACCAGTTAATAAAAATCAACAAAGCCCTGAGAAGAGTACTCCAAAAACAAAGTGTGATATGGCTTCTATTCTTGCAAGGAGAATAGCCATTGAATTCTCAGATAGTGAAAGTGAGCATTCTGATTCTATTAGCGATTCAGGTTGGACTACAGATGAAAGCAAAGACAAACAGAAAGAGATAGAGCAGAAAAAGAAGGTGCTGACAAAAAGCAGGAAAAAATCTACGCCTTCAAATTCCCAATCAGACAATAAAAAAGGAACAAGCACTCCCGAGAGTGGTTATAGATCTGATGATGATCAACAATATCCTGAAACTGCAGCTCCGCCAAGCCACCAACCAAATACAAAAAAGCCACCGATACCGCCTAAGCCTGTTAATTTAAAAACGAAACCTGAAGCTCCTCCTGCAACAACAGTGACTGAAGTGAAAGACTCATCTACTTCTCTTGTTAAGGGTCTCATGGCAAAGTTTGATAAAGAAGCGTCTCCATGCCAAAGACAATTTGTTGCACGGGGAAGCACCACGCACTTCCCTTCTTTTTCAAAATAAGTTTACCTACAGGTCTGATTGTATTAAGATTGCTTAATACAATCAGATCTATTATATGCGTTTATCCAAGTATTACTTACCAACTCTAAAGGAAAAGCCTGCCCATGCTAAAATTATCTCCCATCAATATTCTTTACGTGCAGGTTTAATAAAGCAGATAGCATCTGGCATTTATTCCTGGTTACCACTTGGTCTCTTAGTGCTTAAAAATATTGAAGACATCATCAGAGATGAAATGGATAAATCTGGCGCTATTGAAGTGTTAATGCCTTGTGTGCAACCAGCAAATCTTTGGCGAGAATCAGGGCGTTACGATGATTACGGTAAGGAAATGTTGCGTATAAAGGATAGGTATGAGGAAGATATGCTTTTTGGTCCAACACACGAGGAAGTAGCAACTGATTTGATTAGAAATACGGTAAAAAGTTACAAAGATTTGCCGCTTTGTTTATATCAAATTCAGTGGAAGTTTCGTGACGAAGTAAGGCCGCGTTATGGCGTTATGAGAGGCAGAGAATTTCTGATGAAGGATGCGTATAGTTTTGGTGTAGATTACGAAGGTGCACTGAATTCATATAATTTGATGTACAAAACTTACATAAAAATCTTCAAACGCATGGGACTTACTCCAATTGGAGTTAGGGCAGATACTGGGCCAATTGGAGGAAATTTGAGCCACGAGTTTCATATATTGGCAAACACTGGTGAGAGCACTTTATATTATGACAATAAATTTTCTGAACTACTAGAGAGTGAAGATATTGAAAGTTTAAAGAGTATATACGCAGTTGCAGATGATATGCATGATCCTGAGACTTGCCCTACATCACAAGAACAGTTAAATGTTAGTAAGGGTATTGAAATAGGGCATATTTTTTATTTTGGCGACAAATACTCAAAGCCTATGAAGGCAAGTGTTACTTCTCAAGATGGAAAAAATGTCAATATACATATGGGTTCGTATGGTATTGGGGTTTCAAGGCTTGTTGGTGCAATAATAGAAGCTTTTCATGATGATAAAGGAATTATCTGGCCAGAATCGGTGGCTCCTTTCAGAATTGGTTTAATCAATTTACAAACGAAAGTACCGGAGGCTGCAGATAAAATATACAAAGCTTTGAAAAGCGATGAAGTGCTTTACGATGATACGGAAGGGAGTGTAGGAGTAAAATTTTCTAGAATGGATCTGATAGGCTTGCCGTGGCAAATAATTGTCGGAAAGAAAGCAGTAAGTGAAAATATAGTTGAAGTAAAAAATAGAGCAACTGGAGAGGTAAAGGAAATGCAGATTGAGGAAGCAATAAATCACTTTAGCGCAAAATGATACACGGTATCGGCACTGACATAGTATATATACCAAGAATATTGAGAATATTACAAAAATACGGGGAAAAATTTCTCAATAGAATCTACACTGAAAAGGAAATAGAGCTAAGTAGAAAGTATAATAGTCAAGAAATGCGAGCAAGGTATTTTGCTAAACGCTTTGCAGCAAAGGAGGCTTTTATTAAAGCACTAGGCAGTGGTCAGGGTATTACAATGAAAGGTATAGAAATATATAGCGATGTAAGAGGAAAACCATATATTGCTGTCAGAAAGGATTTCATCTCAAAGGACTACAAGATTCATCTTTCTCTGAGTGACGATGGAGATTACGCTACTGCATTTGTTATAATTTGCGTCTATAGCTCACACAGATAAAGTTTACTCTTTTGTCATCCTATGCACAACTGTATGAACATTGCAATTTGGGCCTACCAGGAGGGCAATGCCTCTTATCCAAGTACCCTCTCTTGTCATTCCAGTCTGGGATCCAGGAATTTTATTAAGTTGGTAAGCATAAAAGTAGCCGTTTTATGTTAAAACACAACTTTCTTGATGACATTACGGCAAGTCTGGATTCCAGACTGGAATGACAAAGTTACCCAAGTAGCCTCTTTCTTGTCATC
>NZ_LYUY01000083.1:0-5867 GCF_001675785.1 Wolbachia endosymbiont of Nomada ferruginata | reverse complement strand
GCTATTCCAAGCCTACATTCTTCAACTTTGAGACCGGATTTAAAATTTTATGTAATATCTCTATTTTCCATCTAAGGCAATACCAACTAATTTTTTCAACAGCTTCATCGAAAGTATTAACTGAAAGATTCGTTAATAGCATCCATTCTAGCGGTTTTTTTTAAGGGAAGGGGAGTTTTCTCAACAACATAAACTGCATAAAGTGGTAATTTAGGTAGTTCTTCCGTCTTATGCCTAATATTATTCTTAGATGGATTCATCATAAACTTTCCAAATCTAACTTCCAAACGTGCTGTTCTTTTTGGCTTATTATCTTTTACAGGAACTTCAACTTCTACCGTACCTGCACAATGAGAGAAATGCCCATAACTTCTGCTCACCTTTTTCAGGATATCGAGATTTTCTATTTACTGCTCTATCTCTGCATGCTCTAACTAGCACTGCCGAATTAAGATTATGTCCAAGCTCAAAAAAGTCATATATATCTGCTTCTCTATCGCATACAGTTATAGTCTCAGTTTGAGTTGGATCAATAATATTATTTGTTTTTCTTAAAGTTTCCAACCACTTTACGCTTTCTTTATCTTCAATGCGATCGCTCTTTTTTTTAAGGTTTTCAGTTTCTTCAGGTCTTGAATAAACTTTTTGATCTAGTATCCCTAGTACCAAACCTTCTATACTAACGGCAAGAGCTGTATGCATTATAATACCTTTTGCAGTATCATAACTGGACAAATTTGCTAATCCGCTTGTTTTTTTATGGTTATTATATATAATGTAACTGGTATCTTGAATGACAAGAACCCTCTTGTGAGCTTTTGTTCTCTCAACCGTCTTATTAATATGTGTAGCTAAAATATCACTTTCTTTTACATTCTCATTTTGAAAAAAACGGTATGCTGCTTTTGCTTCTGACCAACTTCCGCATGCCTCATTAATTGAGCTTTCAGGTAAACTTATCAAACTATCAGCAATCTTTACTAATCGGTCAGTTAATCTTTTATCTCCAAGTACAGCATCTCCAAATTCATTTTTAGCCCATTCATTACTCTCGTTTGCCATTTTTATACCCTCAATATTTGCAAACTTTAATATTGTAATATTTTACTTTTTAGTCCATTTATATTTGTGGGTAATAGTAAGGAATGACACCGTCTTGGATGGAAACCAGTGTCAGCTACTTTCATGACACCATCACAAGGTGAAACTGGATCCCAGTGTCTGGGCACTGGGATGACAAGAAGAGAGCACTGGAATGACAGGAGAAGGGGGGCTACTACCGTCATAAAGGAACCAGTGTCAGCTACTCGGATGATACCTTCTTTCTACTTAGTTTGGGTTATGCAAGAAGTCTATTCGCGGTATCTCAGCATAGATTCCGCTAACAAGTAGCGGAATGACGGTTGTCGGTAAGCCTAAGTTAGTTTAGCTATATGCTTTTAATTTCCCCAAAAGGAGAATTAAATATGTGAAACTCTAGTTGATATGATTTAATGAATGGTTAGTTTAGATTACTAATTTATTTAAGAAACTTTGATAATATTTAACCCACTCGCTTTTCTATTTTCCATATCGCGATGTGCTTGAATTATTTCATCAAATTTATATTTTTTATTGATCCGTACAGTTAAAAGTTTTTTTCTTAGCATCTCAAAGATTTCCATTGTGGTAAGCACTAATGTGAATCTATCATGCTTATAATGGTATATTGAGGTTCCAGTTGCAAATAACGAACGTGAACTAAGTAAAGAAAAACTAATAGGAGCGTTACCTGATATCTGCCCATAGGAAACGTATATGCCGAACCTGCCTAAAGATTCAAAAGAGAGCTTGCTTGTAGCGTAACCTATGGGGTCATACACTGCACCTACTCCTCTGTTTTGCGTAATCTCCATAATTTTAGAAACGAAGTCTTTATCATTGTAGTTTATTGCGTATGTGCAGCCACTTTGTAAAGCTATCTTCATTTTTTCATCAGAGCTTACAGAACCTATCACTACACCTTTTTTATCCTTTGCCCATTGGCATATTATTTGTCCTAAACCACCATTAGCCCCATGAACTAGCACGAAAGCACCAGGCCTAACTTTATAAGATTGATTAACTAAATAGTGAGCTGTCATACCTTTAAACAGCACTGCAGCAGCAACTTCATCAGATATGTCATCTGGAATTTTTATCAGATATTTCTGGTGTATAATGCGCTTTTCACAATATGCCCCTGGAGGAGCTGTGCAATATCCAACTCTATCTCCGACCTTCAATCCATCACTGATTTTTTTACCAAGCTTTTCAATCACTCCCACTGCTTCCACTCCAAGCACTGATGGTAGATCTTTAATTTTGCGCATACCTTTTCTGTGCTCTAAATCATAACGATTTAAGCCGATAGTTGTGTGACGTACTAAAACTTCCTCGCCTTTTGGCTCACCTATGCTCTTATCTACAAATTCTAATACTTCTGGTCCCCCAGTTTTTTTAATTTGTATAGCTCTAACCATGATGAATATTAAGATAAAAACTTTGATTATGTTATCTAACAATTAATATTTTGCAAAGTTATTGTTTTCACAATCAATAGACTTCTTGCGTTACCTCCTGTCATTCCAGTGTCAGCTACTTGGATGACACCCTATTGATTACTGAAATGACACGGTTTGCAAACATTCTGTTACTTAAGCTTAAAGAACGTGTATGATAGTGTTATTTCGCCCAAATCTTTTGTATTACTATCAAGCATTATCTCAGGATCTATATAGAAAGATACGGGCATAGCTGCTTTTTGTTTTGGTAGCAACATTTGTTCTTCAAAACAAAAGCATGCAATTTTATTGAAATACTTACCTGCTTTGAAAGGCGTAACATTATACACCGCCATTCCAAATGAAGGCTGATCAGATAGATTTTTTGCGTAATAAAACGCTAAACTTTGTTCTCCTATGTTTACGTCAACGTAGTTAGTTTCTGATTTAAACTCCCAAGGTAGATCGGACATTATATCAGCATTGAAATGGACCCTGATCTTTTGGTTAGTTATATTTGTTGTTGTGTTAGTTACTTTTCTTATTGTGCCACCATACCCAGTAGCTTTACAGAAAATGCTATATAGAGGTACCGATGCATATGCAAGACATATCATCGACACAACTAAAGATACTAAAAAGAAAACTATAGAATTCTTACTGCCTTTCCTTAAAAAGGAAAACATCTAATCCCTATTGTTGAACAAGTTAAGTAACCTGAGTAGATTGAGAAATATATTAATAAAGTCAAAATAAAGATTAGTTGCACCGAGTATTGCCAATTTAGTAGTAGCAACTTCTGATCCGTCATTATGTTTATAATAAACGTCCTTGATTCTTTGAGCATCATACGCAGTCATTAAGGTAAAGACTATTACTGATATGAACGATATTGCAAAGTGGAGAGGACTACTTCCAAGAAATAAATTTACTATAGACGCAATGATTAACCCCCAAACTCCCATAATCAAGAAAGAGCCCATACTTGTAAGATCTCTTTTTGTAGTATTGCCATATAAAGCCATAGAGCCAAACATGATTGATGTAATGAAAAACGCCCTTGCTATATTTTCTGCAGTATAAACTATAAAAACATAAGATAAGGAAAGCCCCATTAACACTGAGAACGAGAAAAATATAGTAACGGCAGACTGAGCACTTAGGTGTTGAATTCTATAAGACATGTAGAACACCAATGCAACCGGAGATAACATTACCACAAGCGATAGAACGGGATTAGAATAAATTACTTGAAAAAGACCAGAAAATACTGTTAAAAATGCAACAAGCCCTGTGACGCCCAAAGCTAAAGCCATGTAATTATATACTTTAGTTAGGTAACTTCTAAGCCCAGCACTATAATAAACGCCTTGAGAGCGAATATCCTGTTCATTTCTCATATAAGACATAATATAACTCCTTTTATCCATTACTTAACACATTATAATATAAAACCATATTTTTATCAAGTGTTTTTATTATAAACAGCTATGCGCTGGCATTTGTTTTAATATAAATAGAATATAGGCCTATTGCTGCTGCGTTTGAAACATTTAAACTGTTAATTGCATTTGACATTGGGATTTTTAAAAGATAATCACAATTTTCTTTAACTAACCTCCGCATTCCTTTCTCTTCAGAACCAAAAATAATTACTCTTTTTTTCTCAAAACTCTTTATTTCATCTATATTTTCTTTAGCATTGCAATCAAACCCGTAACACCAGTAGCCGACCTTTTTTAAATACTGCATAGTTTTTACTATATTTGTAACGTATATTAGCGGAACAATATCTAAAGCCCCACTTGCTGCTTTTGCAATAGATGCATTTTCACTCGGTGAATGGTTATGTGGTAAAACCAATGCGTCGACATTAAAACAAGCTGAAGTTCTTAAAATTGATCCAATATTGTGCGTGTCAGTGACTTGATCTAAAATGACTATAGTAGAGCTGTCGTTTGAGCTTTCAGCTACTTCTTCGATGCTTAAGTTATAAAGAATAGGGGCAACATTTAAAGCAATTCCCTGATGGTTAGCACCTTTGGGTAAAACGTCATTAAGTATTTTGTTTTCTACTAATCGAACTTTAATGCCCTTACTGTCTACACATTGCCTAATTTCTTTTTCGTGTTCTCTATAGAAATTTTCTGTTGCTAACAGTTCTATACACCGCCTATTTTTATTTCTTAATGCTGACATGCAGGTGTGCTTTCCATACAGCCAAAAATTCTCATTAGTTTTCGACGATTTCATCGTATTATTGAAAATCTGGTTTTTTATAGAATAAGCAACATTTTACTATGTTTGGATATTGTTGTAAAATTATACAATTCGATTAATGCGTTTATGTCGGACGATGAGTTGGATTGGCAAAAAAATGTTAAGCCAATAGAATGTAGAAAAGTTACTTTGAAAGTTGATCATAAAGTAAATATAAAGTCTATGGTTGATAAAGGTACCTCCGACTTACAAGGGAATTTTCTTAATACCAATAATGGTAACTCATCATTTTGTCTTGACTACAACACAAAATCAAAGATTGATAGGGGTAAATATTTTATAAGCGATAAGCTCGATTTGCATGGCTATAATATAGAGGATGCTTACTGTAAATTGATAGATTTTATTATCAAAAATTATCGAGCAGGAAATAGATGTTTATTGGTAATTACGGGATACGGCAGTGCAACAAATAAAACAGACACTATGAAGAATAACTTAAATAAGTGGTTAAATGATACTAAAATCCAGCATATGGTTCTATACTACCAGCAAGCTACGAAAAAACATGGTGGTAAAGGGGCTTTTTATGTTTTATTAAGAAGGCTTAGGCCCTATTAGCTGCTTAAGTTTCCTTTTAAGCCTTAATTTTTCTTGTATAACCATACAGTGTTCGGCAGCGCGTGACGCACAACTGTGCGAACATTGTGATTTGGGTCTACCAGGAAGGATGTCTCCCAGTACCTCTTTTCCCATCATCCCGCTACGTGTTAGCGGGATCTCATTTCACTTTATGAGGGTGTCATCCGAATAGCTTGACTACTTGGATCCAGATTGGATACTGAGTTGGTGAGTATAAAAGTATAGCTTATACGTCATACCGCCGCGGTATCTCAGCCGCTAACACGTAGCGGGGTGACGAGTTACTATACCGCTGCGAACCGTCATACCGCGATTTATTCCATAGCTGTACGAACATTCATTTTTGAAGGTAAACTGCACAGCAAATGGTGTCATTCCAGTGCTTGACACTGGAATCCAGCCGGCTTTGTTGCATCGCTAGCTATGATGGATTAAAGATAAAAAAGGTGGAGAATATCAGTAGCTTATTATTCTGGTATTTAT
>NZ_LYUY01000082.1:0-5958 GCF_001675785.1 Wolbachia endosymbiont of Nomada ferruginata | reverse complement strand
CTCATCTCTTACCTCAATATTCTTTCTTTATATACTACGTATTCCTTGGTTTGTGGACAACCTCTAATAATGTATACCATACATTTATCGTAATGACAGCAGTGTTTTTATCCACAACATGTGTGTTTTTTGTTTTCTTTCTTATCCAACAAGTTTTCGTAGTTGTTATGTGTGGAGTGGGGATAATTGCTTTGGCGGGAATTATAGTGAATAATAACATACTATTACTTGATGCCTTTCATCACCAAATTAAGGTACACAAAAATGACATCAAGCGATGTGTAATAAACGCTGCAATTTCTCGCGTTAGGCCAATATTGCTTACCGTTGCAACCACAGTTCTTGGTTTAATACCGATGATTACCAGGTTAAATATCAATTTTTTTACGCTACAAATCACATATGATGCTCCATCAAGCCAGTGGTGGGTTGACATTTCAACAACCATAGCAAGTGGAATATTGGTTGCAACGGTTTTAACTTTATTCTTTACTCCTGCGTTGCTTGTTATACAAAGACATGAAAAAACTTGACTTAAATTAGCAATCATTTAACATTTAAGATAGTGTTCTTTGCCCGTTGGAGCTATAATTATAACTAATTACATTGGATTTATTTATTATGATTGCTAATCGTAAAAGCAGTGTTAAGCAGAAAAGTAACAAGAATAACATAGTTGGAAGCCTTGATGTAATAAAAACAGCAGGAGAGCTTTCACTTCAAAAAGGTTTAGATTTTGATGTTGTAATAAAGGCACTAGAAAGTGCTATAGAAGCAGTGGCTTATCAAAAATATGGTAGCAAAAGTAAAATTGTAGTTAATATAGATAGAAACACAGGCAAAGTTACTTCATACAGAAAACTAAAAGTTATTGATGACGAATCAAATAGAGAAGAGAATACTGAGTATGAATCAATTACGCTGACACAAGCTAAATTAATAAAAGAAGATGCAAAAATTGGAGATACTGTTAGTGAATTACTCTCTCTTAACACTGATCTTGCTTCAGCAAGAATTGCCCAGCAAAAAATTGCTCAAATAATTAAAGATGAAGAGTCAAAAAAGCAATATGAGGAATTTAAAGATAAGGTGGGAGAAATAAGGTATGGTATTGTTAAACAAGTAGAATATTCAGATCTTATTATAGACATAAATGGCACTAGGGCATATCTTCCATTGCGAAATTTAACTGGTGGTGAATCATTTCGTGAAGGTGATAAGGTTAAAGCTTACATACAGACTGTTAAGCGCTCTGATGATGGACGTCAAATTATTCTTTCTAGGACTCATGAAGGCTTTTTGGAGGCATTATTAAATCAAGAAATACCAGAAATTGCTGACGGATTAGTGACAATTAAAGGTATAGCTAGAGACGCCGGCTCAAGGTCTAAGGTTGCTGTTTTCTCTCCTGACAAGAACATTGATCCAGTAGGTGCTTGTGTTGGAGTTAAGGGAGATAGAATAAAAACCATTATACACGAATTAAATGGTGAAAAAATTGACGTTATAAATTACTCCTCAGATTTGGGTCAATTTGTTATTAAAGCCATTACTCCTGCAGAAGTATCGAAGGTTATTATTGATGAAAATGAAAATTGCATAGAATTAATAGTTGCTGAAGATCAATTGAGTTTAGCTATAGGAAAAAAGGGCCAGAATGTAAGATTAGCTTCAGAGCTTGTTGGATGGAAAATTGAGATATTAAGCACTCAGCAAGAATCAGAAAGGCGAAGTAAAGAACTTAGTCAATGTTCAGCTTTATTTGCTGAAGCTTTAAACTTAGAAGAGATTATGGGTCAGCTATTGGTGACAGAAGGTTTTTCAAGCGTAGAAGATATATCCAGCGCTTCAATTAAAGAGCTTGCTTCAATAGAGGGCTTTAATGAGGATATTGCAAACGAACTTCACAATAGAGCAAACAAGTATCTGAAAGCAGAAAATGATAGAAAAATAGAAGAGCTAAAAAGTCTAGGTATGGAAGATGATGTAATCAATTTAACTTTATCAATAGACAATAAAATTGCTCTTAGTAAACATGATATTAAGACTTTAGAGGACATAGCAGATTTATCAAGTTATGAGTTTTGCAGCATACTCTCTTCCTCAGCTGATAATAAGATGAATTCAGAAAATCTAAAAGATACAGTAGACTCAATAATCATAGAAGCACGTAAAAAGCTTGGGTTAATATAATAAAATAATATGAATAATGAAGATATTAGTAATAAAAAATTAACGCTCCAAGGCTTAAGCAAGCTTAAATTAGACCTCAATTTAAACTCTTCAACTAGCCCAAGTACTGGAGCTACAATAGTAAAAAAAAGAAGAAAAAAATCTCATGATGCAGAAGAACATAATTTATTTGACGAGAGTAAATTATGTTCTTTAACAGAGAAAGAACAAATTTTTCGCATTAATGCTGTGCAGAATGCTGCTTTGCTGAAAGAAAGAAATCAGAGAGAAGAAAAAGAGAAAACAGCAAAAGAAGACAGCAATAAAGAGATTGACGAGAAAAATGAAGCGGACGCTTTATCTAAGAAAATAAATAAGCAAGTTTTAAGTAATACCCACTTAGTTGAACCAAAAGAAGATAGTATTGACCATGAGGACAACGATAAAAAGTCTTTTAAAGTCAACAAAGATATATATTCTAAGCATTCTAAACTGGTAATTGCACAGGCAATAGATGAAAAAACTGAACAACCCCCTGTATTTAAGCAAAGGTTTGGTATAAGAGGTAGAAAGTCAAAGTTTACTAAGGGTAAAAATATATCAAGAGAAGTTATTATACCAGACAAAATAACTATCAGGGAGTTATCTATTCGCATGGCAGAAGATAGCAAGAGTGTGCTAAAAATGTTCAAAGAAGAAGTCGGTGAGAGTTATAGAGTAGATGATCTGGTGGATCCAGATATAGCATGTGAAATAGTGGAAAAATTTAATCATACGGCTAAACGAGTGAGCAATACCAACAGAGAAAAAGATTTATTTTTTATAGAAGGCAGAGAAAGCCTGCCTAAAAAACCTAAACCACCAATCGTCACTTTTATGGGACACGTCGATCATGGTAAAACCTCATTGCTCGATGCATTTCGTGAATCTAATGTTGCAGAAAGAGAGTCAGGTGGCATAACTCAACACATAGGTGCTTATCAAATAACGATAAAAGATAAGCAAAAAATTACCTTTATTGATACACCAGGACATGAAGCGTTCACTGCGATGCGTGCACGTGGTGCCAATATTACTAATATAGTTGTAATAGTAGTTGCAGCTGACGATGGAATCATGAAACAAACAGTTGAAGCAATAAATCATGCAAAAGCAGCAAATGTTTCTATTATAGTTGCTATTAATAAAATTGATAAATCTGAGCCTGGTGATGTAGAAAAAATAATTAATAGTTTGCCTCAATATGATCTCATCCCTGAAGGGCTTGGTGGTGATGTTATGATTGTGCCAGTATCAGCAAAAAAGAAAACTAATTTAGATAAACTAGAAGAGACGATTTTGTTAATCGCTGAATTAATGAAGCTAGAAGCAATAGAAGATTGTCGAGCACTTGGATGGGTAATAGAATCCAAAATAGATAAAGCGAAAGGAATATCAGCCACATTGATAGTTGAGGAAGGAACGTTAAAGGTTGGTGATATATTGGTAGTTGGTACAACATACAGCAAAGTACGTAGTATGGTTAATCACCTCGGTCAAAGAGAAAAAGCAGCACTACCCTCCGCTCCAATTGAAATTACTGGTCTAAATGGTGTGCCAAATGCTGGAGATAAATTTGTTGTTATAAATTCTGAAAAGCAGGCGCGTGAAATTGTTGAATACAGGCTAGAGTTAATCAAGAAAAAAGAAGAAAATTTAGATGAGGATGATTTAGATATATTCAGCCGTAATAACAGTGAAATAGAAGAATTATCTGTAGTTTTAAAATGCGACGTAACTGGATCTATTGAAGCAATATCAAGTTCAATTGATAAACTCGGTAAAGACCAAGTGAAATTAAATATCCTACACAAAGCAGTAGGAGGGATAACAGATTCAGATGTGCTGCTTGCAGAAGCATCAAGTGCAGTAATTTTAGCTTTTAATGTAAAAGTGGACTCAAAAATAAGGGACTTGGCAAAACAAAAAGGTGTAGAAATACATACTTATAACATAATATACGAGCTCATTGACGACATGAGAATGTATTTAACTAAAATGTTAAAGCCTGTTACACGAGAGGTTCGTGTTGGTTCTGCATCTGTAAGGCAAATATTTAATGTATCTAAAGCTGGTAATATCATTGGATGTTATGTAAGTGATGGAGTCATAAAAAAAGATTCTTTAATTAAGATAGTGCGTGGTGGCAAATTGGTGCATGAAGGAAAGTTAAAAGCACTACGTAGATTTAAAGATGATGTTAAAGAAGTAGGTGTAAACTTTGAATGCGGAGTATCACTAGAGGGTAATATCGATATTAAAGTTGGAGATATTTTGGAAGCTTATCAATTAGTGCAAGAAGAAAGGGTGTTATAGTAGCTGGATATGAAAAAGGAAATTAGAAACCTAAAGATAGCATCGGTATTGCATAGAGCAATATCAAGAGTTCTAATGGAAGGTAAGGTGTTCAATAAAAATATAGCGGTATCTGACGTAAAATTAAGTAAAGATTTGAAAAAAGCAGATGTATATATTGTGTTATCTTCATTGAATATCCAAGTAGCTGACTACTTAGATCCAGAAAAAAGACGCACTGGAGATCCTTCTGAGAATAATTGTGATCTTAACACTGTTGTTAATGAAATGAACCAATCTGCATGGTCAATACGTAAATCTATACTGTGTTATGTTGATTTGCGATTTATACCTGAGTTAGTTTTCAAGCCTGATTTAGCGTTCGATAATTTTGTTAATGTAAGCAAAATATTACATAATCACACTTAATTAATGTATTTCAACCATTACTTTTCATTAATGAGGTTGTACAGTTTAACAGGTTTGTGGCTTGTGCTATTTCCTAGTTTGAGCGGTATTCTTTTAGCCTCAACTTCTCTATCGTATCAGGTTCTTTTTCTCCTTGTTTTGTTTACTATAGGTGCATTTTTAATGAGACCCGCAGGGTGCATAATCAATGATATCTTCGATAGAAAAATAGATGCGCACGTTGAACGAACAAAATATAGGCCACTTGCAAGTGGTGCATTAAACATAAAGCAGGCTTTGGCTTTACTTTCACTGTTACTGTCTATTGCCCTGGTAATCTTATTATTAACTAATAAAACTACACTTATACTTGGAATAATCTCAATGTGTATGATAGCTACTTACCCTTTATTAAAGCGGTATGTTTGGTGGCCACAATTGTTCTTAGGGTTTACCTTCAATATGGGATCGCTCATGGGCTCAGCAGCAATAACAAACCAGATCAGTATAGAATCCTTGCTGTTTTATATAGGATGCGTCTTCTGGACACTTAGCTATGACACCATATACGCTCATCAAGATAAAAAAGATGATGAAAAACTCGGAATGAAATCTACCGCATTATATTTTGGTGATACAACAAAATCTTGGTTGAAAAGATTTTATTTAATATCTCTTATGACGTGGCTATATGCTGGTATCTTATCATCATTAAATAACATTTTTTATATTGCTCTACTTGCTGTAGGGTTCATATTTCACCGCCAATACAAAAATTTCAATCCTGACGATCCCAGTCAATGCATGTCCATATTTAAAAATAATTCCTACGTAGGGTTGCTTCTCTTTTTTGGCATCCTTTTAGATAGAATTATCACCTAGGTCTCAAGAGTTTTGGCTCTAATGAAGTCAATAAACTCAGGTACTCGCAGAAACGAAAATTGCTTGACACCCTTCGCCAGCCCTCTTATCATGAAACTGAAGCTATTGTATTTGCTTTCGCCAATCTGCAGATTAAAAGGTAAGGATTACTTAATGTATCGG
>NZ_LYUY01000081.1:0-6075 GCF_001675785.1 Wolbachia endosymbiont of Nomada ferruginata | reverse complement strand
GGTTAGTTGCAAGTTAAAAGCAGCTAAATCGCTCTTAATCAAGCGTTTTAGAATAAAAAAAACGCCGATATTTTAGTACATAGTAAATAGCCAACCACCACGGGGCTTCTTTTGCCTTTTTTTTCGTTTGGTAAATTTCTTAACGTTTATGGCTAAAGATTACACGAATGTTGCAATTACAAAAGCGTTTCTACTAGGAGGGTGTCATCTCAGTGCCCAGATACTGGGATCCAGGATTTTGATTAGCATTAAGTTGGTGAGCATATAAAGTGTTATGTTAAAATATAACGTTTTTACGGAAAGTCTGGATCCCAGTGCTTGACACTGGGATGACACCTCTGGGCACTACCGTCATAAAGGAACCAGTGTCAGTTACTTGGATGACACCATTCTTTTTTCTGGATTCCAGACTGGAATGACACCGTCTTGGATGGGAACCAGTGTCAAGCTACTTGCATGACACCATCATAAAGTGTCACACGCTAGGATGACAAAAAAAAGGGCACTGTGACGGACTTAAATCACAATTATCAGTTAATACTAATCGCGGCATTACAAAAAACGCCAAACTTTTTTCTGCTTTTATGCAAGAAGCCTAGTCCATATATTCTTCCCACTTCTCCGTAACTTTTCTTACTATTTCCTCACTCATCCCAATTTTCTTTCCCCACTCTCGTTTGGTTTCAGGCGGAATTTTGTTTGTCGCATCAAATCCCATTTTACCTCCCAGGCCGCTTTCAGGGGAAGCAAAGTCTAAATAATCAATAGGTGCATTTTCTATCATGATTGTATCACGCACAGGGTCCATCCTTGTTGACATTGCCCACATCACTTCCTTCCAATCACGTATATTTATATCATCATCAACAACGATAATAAACTTCGTGTATAAAAACTGCTTTAGAAAAGAAAGTATGCCCATAACAATTCTTTTTGCCTGCCCTGGATAGGATTTTTTTATCGACACTACCGCTATTCTATATGAGCAACCTTCCGGCGGCAGATAAAAATCCACTATCTCTGGAAATTGATTAATAAGAATGGGCACGAAAATTTCATTGAGTGCTTCACCAAGAATCGATGGTTCATCAGGTGGCTTGCCAGTGAAAGTGCTAAGATATATCGGGTTTTTACGCATTGTAATTGCAGTAATGTTAAATTCTGGAAATTGCTCAACAGAATTATAGTAGCCAGTGTGGTCTCCGTATGGCCCTTCGTCTTGATATCTATCCAAACTCACATAGCCTTCCAGAACGATTTCCGCGTGAGCTGGCACTTGAAGTGGAATAGTCTTACAATTTACAAGCTCAAGCGGCTTCTTTCGCAGTAGTCCAGCAAATTGGTATTCTGACAATGTTTCTGGCACTGGGGTTACTGCAGCAATAATCGTTGCAGGATCACTACCGATCACAGCAGCAGCAGGAAATTTCATATTTTGTTCCTTCTCTTTCCATCGTTTGTGGTGACCTGCACCACCACGATGTGCAAGCCAACGCATTAGAGTCGTTTTTTTATCTATGACCTGCATACGATATATTCCAAGATTGAAATTATCTTGTTTGTCTCTCGTGGGGCCTTTTGTTACCACAATCGGCCAGGTGATAAGTGGTGCAGGTTCATTTGGCCAGCATGTTTGAATGGGCAGTAGACTTAGGTCCACTTCATCTCCGGTTAGCACTACCTCTTGACATGGAGCTTTGTTCACGACTTTACTTCGCATCGATAACACGACTTTTAGCAGAGGAAACATCTTCATAGCATCTTTAAAGTTTTTTGGCGGCTCAGGTGATTGCAAAAATGCTAAAAGTTTACCAAGATCTCTTAGCTCACCAGGATTTATGTTCAGTCCCAAGGCAATTCTTTCAATAGTACCGAATAAATTCACTAAAACTGGAATCGAATTTTTGCCGTTTTCTGTGACAACATTTTCAAAGATGATAGCTGGTCCTTTGTTTGACAAAACTCTGCGGTGAATTTCTGTCATTTCAAGAACAGTTGAAACCTCCTCCTTAATCCTAATCAGATCTTTTTTTTCCTCTAAGGCTTTAATGAAGTCACGTAAGTTGTTGTACATATTCCAGTTTTTAAAATTTTAAGTTTACATTTAGTTTTCAAGCACTTTATTGAAATTTGACCTATGCACTACTTTCCTGCCTAGCGAGCTTTCAGTTAATTTGAGATCAAATCCTCATATTGCTTACTAAGTTTGTATTTCCTTCCTCTATTGGAAAAATCTACAATCTTGATAAACCCCATTTCCACCCACTTTTTACAAAGTTGCGCACTGGTACGAGGCTTAAAATTAAATAGTTCGCCAACCTGACTAGCTGTAATAGCGGAAAACTCCTGGAAGAGCTCAAGAGCTTTGCGTTGTTTAGGATCAAGCTTACGTATAAGATCAGTCTGATCAGTGTGGTATTCTTCTTCATTTATACGTTGTAAAACGTTCTCAAATGAATTTGCCATACCTTCTACGAAATACTCCACCCACTTAGTGATATCTGCTTCAGCTCGTCCCATGTAATAATTGTGCGATGTTATTGCTTCATAATAAGCCCCTAGATTTTTAGCATAATATTCTTCCAATGAGTAAAGCCCTTTTAGGTCATATCCACCAAGGTGTAAAATTAATGTAGTCAACAATCTTGCAGTACGACCATTACCGTCATAGTAGGGGTGAATTGTTACAAATTGATAATGAGCAATACCTGCAATAACTGGGCAAGGCACTTGCTCACTGTCACAAATCCAATCAATCATACTGCTCATGAGCTTTGGTATATCCTTTGCTTCAGGTGGCATATAAATTATTGCACGTGTACGGCTATCACGAATAACGTTTTGACCATTACGATAAGAGGTTGGCTTCACTTTAGATTTTCCACTTGCCATTACTAGGGCATGAAGCGTTTGAATGGCTTTCTCAGTAATAGGGATCGTTCTCGCTGCCCATTGTTCAACTTGGGTTAAAGCTGCATAATATCCTTTAACCTCATTTTCATCTCTCCTATATTTTGGAAAGTGGCTTTTACCACTTAAAACCTCTTCAATCTGTTTAGGCTCAAGTCGATTTCCTTCAATCATAGTAGAGTAGTGTGTTGTATAGAGCCGTGCAGTTTCACGAAGGGACGAGAGCATCGATACAGTGAGTGGCAAATGTAACACTTTTTCTTTTGCTGCTTCAATCTTCATAAGGCAATTAGCAATTTTAGAAGTAATCGTATAATTTGGCATCGGCATAATATCTGCATTACATTATTTCTATATTATGCTGATAAAATGCAGATAATACAACATTTACACGACGCCGACCATAAACAGCAATAAATTCGGCTGATTGAGAAAGAAGTTTGTCTTGTAGAATAGCTATTTCTTTTTCTCTACCAATTATTGGCTCGTTCATATGTTTATTCCACGGAAAATTATACACAGCGGAAACAACTTAAATCTACGCTCCGCGCGCCTCTGCTACCAAGCCTTCTGATGAGCTTTTCAGTAATGTGCTTGAGTTTCATTGTACGTAAAGTTTGTACTTGCAGCAAAATTGGCTATAAAATACACTTGATACAAATGTTTTTATGTATTAACATTAGATGCTTCTTTTAATATACAGATAAATGTGTACTAAAAGTTTTATGTTGTAGGTTTTTAAATAAATTGTATGTCTAGGGTATCGTTTTTATTAATTTTAATAATAGCAATAGCAAGCTTGCCGATAATAAATAATTGGCTCTCAAATCGCAGCCAAATGCTAAACGATGATTATATAGGTGAGAAATTAGATAATTATATAAGTAGAAATTTTGATAAGATCATAAAAACTCTCAAAGAGGAGTCGATTAAAAGTAGTTACGCTGCTCGAGATAATGTAACCAAAAGTAAAATTTCACAATACAAGGATCAAATATTTGACCTTACTTATCCTTACTCCGGAAATGAAAATAGTAGTGTTATAGCTGTAGGCTTCCTTGACTATTCTTGTGGACATTGCAAAGCTATAAAGAATGATATAAAGCAGTTAATTAACGACGGCAAAATTAAGTATATCTTTAGGGATGCTCCAATACTTGGTAACGCTTCTTTAAAGGCAGCAAAAAGTGCTTTAGCTGTCTATTTTCTCGATAAAGAAAAATATTTCGATTTTCACCATGCTGCTTTAAGTCACAAAGGAGAATTTTCAGACGAAAGCATATTGGATATAGTGAAAAACATAGGGATTGATGAGGACGATTTTAATAATTCCATGAAAAATAATGCAGACAAAATTGAGCAAATGATAAATGGCAGTAAGCTCCTAGTAAGAGATTTGGGAGTAGGTGGTACACCTTTTTTAATAATTGGAGATAGCCTGTTTGTAGGAGCAACTGATTTGAATGTATTACGCAAAAAAGTAGATGAATTAAGTCACAAGCAAGGCTAGTTTCAATTTGCCATAAAATTTTATTTTTTTGCTTGACAACTCAAATGAACCTTAGTACAGTAGTTGTGGGTATGACAGCAGTTTAACTCAGTGGTCTCATCCACTTTCCATAGCGTCATTTACTATGTGAAATGCTTTCAAATTACAACATTTTCTTCAACCAAACTATTTTACTTTCACAGGAGGGCATATGTCATTCACAGAAATTAGATTTCCAGAAAATATATCTTATGGTTCCGCTGGAGGACCGGAATTTTCCACTGACGTTGTAACAACTCACAATGGTTGTGAACAGCGCAACATCAATTGGTCTCATGCACGCACTAGATACAATATAGCTTACGGAGTCAGATCAAACGAGCAGCTATTAGAACTAATAACATTTTTTCATGCACGAAAAGGTAAAGCAATAGGGTTTCGTTTTAAGGACTGGTCGGATTTTATAGCCATCAATCAAGAGATTGGTATAGGAGATAACAAAAAAACGACTTTTCAGCTAATCAAAACTTATGTAAGTGGGGAAGATAAGCATATACGCATGATCAAAAAGCCAGTACATGGGACAGTAAAGATTTATTTAAATGGTAAAGAAGAGAGTGAATATTCAGTAAATTATTCAACGGGAGAAATAACATTTATGAAGCCACCAGTAAAAGATGCGATAATCACTGCGAGCTTCGAATTTGATGTGCCCGTACGCTTTGATACAGATTACTTAAACGCTTCTATTGATGACTATGGAAGCAATAGCTGGAATAATATCCCCTTGGTGGAAGTGAAATTTTAGTTATGAGCAAGCATAGATCTACATCATAGTAGGGCTATTAGTCACCATAAATTGAAAAAATTAAGCACCACTGAGGCTCTATATTTAAATGAGCCTCAGTATATGCAATTATTTTAAACTTTATCACCAGCTATATACTACAATGTTGCTGAGCTTTGCTAACATTTACACTTGAAGCTTGGGGAGATTCTAACTCAGTGCTTTTTTCTTCCTGCAAAATAGAAAGCTTCAACAACTCCTTTAGAGTTGATTTTGCAAGTGTTGTATCATCTTTGTTTAAGATGTAGTCTAGCATGCCGTTTTTCTGTAAGAGATTAACAAAATATCTATCTCCCTCATTAAGAACCTCTATCTTGTTAATACAAGATAATACTAAATCCGAATTCTTTGTTGCTAAAATTCCATTCAAAAAGATATCTAATTTTGTTTTGTCTTCAGTCAAGTCTCTAGCTAACCTATTTCTGATGTTATCATTATCAAGCACAGTGTACTCGAGGTACGAGCAAGGCTCAATAAGTATAAAGTCCTCTAAAGGTACTAGTTCTAAACAGTTGTCAGCATAAGCAAATATTCCACACTCAGTAATACGCCCTCTTCTTCTCACAACACAGCACTTGGGAAGACCATGATACATTGATAACAAAGAAAAAAGACGTATTATACTTGTACCTCTATCTTTCATTTCCTCGAAAAGCTTCCTATCATTTATTAATTTGTGCAAAATGTAATCCATAGCAGGACCTGGTTTGCGGAAATGAAACATATTATTCTCTTCAAAAATGGCCTCAGAGGTTGTCCGGAAACAAGTAAATTCAAGCATATTCCCTCTTTAACATAACCCTACTCATAGCTAGGTATATGAAATTCT
>NZ_LYUY01000204.1:0-370 GCF_001675785.1 Wolbachia endosymbiont of Nomada ferruginata | reverse complement strand
GGTTATTATCCGCTTTAAAATATTGGCGTTTTTTATGTTTTAAACGCTTGACAAGCGAGATTCAGCCGCTTTTAATTGCAACTAACTTACGCTGCAAATGTTTAAGAAATTTACTAAGCAGAAAAAAAGACAAAGAATCCCCGAGTTAGCTAGTCTTTTACTATCTCTGTCGAGTATTGGCATTTTTTGATGTCTTGTAACGCTTTATAAGCGCGTTCAGCTTATTTAGATAAAAATCTAGATGTAGATGAAGTTTTGTAAAGACATACAGTATCTATATACTGCAAAAAATTGAACATAAGACGCCGATACATTAAGTAATCCTTACCTTTTAATCTGCAGATTGGCGAAAGCAAATACAATAGCTTCA
>NZ_LYUY01000080.1:0-6496 GCF_001675785.1 Wolbachia endosymbiont of Nomada ferruginata | reverse complement strand
AAGTTTCATATATCTGGCTATGAGTAAAGTTATGTTAAGTAGGGAATATGCTTGATTTACTGGTTTGTGGACAACCTCTAAGATTTCTTCTTTCATCTTGCGAAAGAATTCTCTTCCGTCTTCATGTGTAAGAAAACGTCTCCCTTTTTCTTTCATCCAATCTAGCATTTTTTCTTGGAAGCGAGCGTAAACATTCTGTCTATCAATATCATTAAATTGCTCGCCTAGCTCACTTTTGATAATATCCGCTAGTTTTATTTCATTGGGCTGATTTACTGCAAATACTAACTTATCAAAAAATTCTTTTATATTGTCTTCCAACCTACCTTCATTCATCATTCGTCCAAATTCACGTTGCCACGTCTGATTTCTTTCCAATTTCCTTTTTGAGTTCTGATCTGGCTTGTTTTGGAGTTTTTTTATCTCCTCTTCTAATTCTTCCATCGCTTCTTCTACAGCACTTTCAAATGCTGGTTGCACTACTGAAATCATGTTATTGTGAATATAAGAGAACTTATATCTAGTGCCACCATCTTTAAAAAAGACATCACTAGTGTCGATTACTTCAACTAAAATTTCTATTTCCTCGTTTGGTCCTAAAGTTTTTACCTTCAACTTCTTCACTGTGTTTCGTGCTGTGCTTTGATCCAGATCAAAATCGATATTAGTACAGATAATAAAATCTTTCAGGTTACCATCTGCAAAATCTTGATTATTTTTGATCTTTAGGTAAGAAACAAAATACTTTGCTAATCCAAACTCACCACTTTTATCTTTTGTAAGTAAGTTCCCTACTCCAATTTTCTTGTTATCTTCATCTTGTGTGTGTTTAGCCTGCAAAAAACGGTATACTTTCTTACTACCTTGGGTACATTCAAATACTAAATCATCGAACTTTCTGGCCTCTTCTATTTCTGTACCTAAGCGAAAAGAGTGCTGATAGAGCACTCCTCGATGCAAAAATAGCATCAATACCTTTAGCTGGTAGATATTACCGTGCATAACTAGTTACCTCATACAGGCTGCTATAAATTTGTTTGATCTAGAATTAAAGATTACCAAACACCTAAAATAATGCAATAGAGTCTTTATGTGTTGATAGAAAGGCCTTCGAGGGTAGGAATTGCCTGGCAAACTCTTAATTCTTGATTTAAAAAAGACTTTCCAAAGACTCCCCAAATCTAATATGTAATTGCTGTAGGCTGCATTTAGTAATATAATCTCATATTAAATAAGACGTTACTTAAGTTTATGCTAGATTCTCCGCTAATTTTGACAGCCATTCTTATATTTTTCATTTTTACGTTGTCATTCTTTTTTATAAGAAAGATATTTGGTTCCACAAACAAGAAGATAATAAAATCCTTTAGGAAAATTGTTCAGCAAATAAATGCATTAGAAACAGAAATGCAGAGCTTATCTGATGAGGAGCTTGCTGGTAAAACTGAAGAATTCAAACGAGAATTGAAAAATGGGAAAACGTTAAATGATCTTCTCGTACCTGCATTTGCAGTTGTGCGTGAAGCCTCTCGAAGGTTTCTTAACATGAGGCACTTTGATGTTCAACTGATTGGTGGAATGGTGCTCCACAATGGCATGATATCAGAAATGAAAACAGGAGAGGGAAAGACACTCGTTGCAACTTTAGCAGCATATCTAAATTCCTTAGAAGGGAAAGGCGTACATGTCGTAACTGTTAACGACTACCTTGCAAAACGAGACACAGAGTGGATGAGCAAATTATATAATTCTCTTGGGGTTTCTGTTGCGTTTATTACGAATAACTTGACAGACGAAGAGAGGAAAGAGGCTTACAGTGCAGATATCGTGTATTCCACAAATAACGAGCTTGCCTTTGATTACCTGCGAGACAATATGAAATTTTCTCAAGAAGACATGGTTCAGAGAGGCTTTCACTACGGAATAGTTGATGAAGTGGACTCAATACTCATTGATGAAGCTCGCACTCCGCTTATTATTTCTGGCCCGGTTGAGGAAAACAATCAGATATATAAGCATATCAATAAAATAGTAACTAAATTAGTTGACTCCGATTATGAAGTAGATGAAAAAGGTAGAACGGTATTCTTGACTGAAGATGGTATTTCACGAGTGGAGGAACTACTAAGGTCATACAATCTCATTCCTGAAAATTCCTCGCTCTATGATACTGACAGCATGATAATGACTCATTATATAGACCAAGCATTACGTGCATATAAGCTGTTTACTGCTGATAAAGATTATATAGTAAAGGATGGCAAGGTAGTGATTATTGATGAATTTACTGGGCGTATGATGGAGGGCAGGAGATATTCCGATGGTCTTCATCAGGCACTTGAAGCGAAGGAGAATCTTGAAATTCAGCATGAAAACCAAACTTTAGCATCGGTCACATTTCAGAATTACTTTCGTATGTACAATAAACTTTCCGGAATGACGGGAACAGCAGCAACAGAGGCAGAAGAGTTTCGTGATATATACAGATTAAATGTAGTAAAAATTCCAACCAATGTACCTGTAAAAAGAGTTGATATTGATGATGAAATTTACGGTACAGAAAAGGAAAAATTTAATGCTGTGTTGAAGTTTATAGAAGAATGCTACAAACGCCTTCAACCGGTCCTTGTTGGCACGGTGAGCATCGAAAACTCTGAGAAGCTTTCTGCGCTTTTGCAAAGCCATTCTCTTAAGCATTCAGTATTAAATGCTCGTTATCATGAACAAGAGGCGTACATAATAGCGCAAGCTGGAGTGCCAGGTAGTATCACTATAGCAACTAACATGGCAGGACGTGGAACTGATATTCAGCTTGGTGGAAATGCTGAAATGATTGCAAAGGTGGAGCTAAAGAAGATAAAAAATGCTGATGAAAGAGAAAAAAAATACCAAGAAATAGTTGAAAGAGTAAAAAAAGATAAGGAAATTGCTATAAAAGCTGGTGGTTTATGTGTGGTTGGAACCGAAAGACATGAAAGCAGGAGAATAGATGATCAATTACGCGGCCGTTCTGGTCGTCAGGGGGATCCTGGACTTTCTAAGTTCTTTTTATCGCTCGAAGATGACCTAATGAGAATATTTGGTTCTGATAGAATGAGAAGCTTTTTACAAAAAGTAGGGTTAAAGAATAACGAAGCTATTCATCATCCATGGATCAATAAGGCACTCGAGAAAGCGCAAAAGAAAGTTGAAGCTAGAAACTATGACGTGCGGAAATCTCTACTTAAGTTTGATGACGTAATCAATAACCAACGTAAAGTTATTTTTAAGCAGAGAAACAATATCTTAGGCAACGAAATTAATGATTTGTTTGAAGTGTATAGCGAAGTAAATGAGAGCGTAGTAGAAGGTATAATCCAAAGTGGCTATTACGAAGATTATGTTGAAGATATAGCCAAAGAATTCCATACAAGGTATGGAATAACGCTTGATAAAGAAGACTTGGCAAAGTTTTTGAATAAACAAGAAGCTTTGAATTATGTAAATGATAAGATACAAGAATTTTTTACTGAGAAAGAAAAATATTTCAACAGTCAGCACACTACAGATTTGTGGAATACGATCGTGAAGCAAATGATGATAATGACACTTGATCATTTATGGAGGGAACACCTTTCAGTTCTAGAGAGCCTAAGACAAAGCATAAGCTTACGTGCTATGGGGCAGAAAGATCCACTGAATGAATTTAAACGCGAAGCTTTCTTGATGTTTGAGTCGATGCTTGAAAAATGGAAGGAACTCACCATTCATCGCCTAGCGCACTTTAAGTTGGCAGACAACCAAGAGATAGGCAATAGATTACATTCTGCTAGAAATAGCAGACTTCCCAAAGTCTCAAGAAACGACAAGTGCCCTTGTAATTCTGGAAAGAAGTACAAACACTGCCACGGCGCGGTTACTGTGGTGAATTAGGAGCTGTAGTCTGTCCACCTATGTTACTGCATCTAACCTCACTTAGCTTACTGTTTAATGAATGCTCTGATGACTTATATGCAACCCCATAGGAAATTCCACCAACGATCAGTGCAGATGCCACAGTAATTCCAACTATTGCTAGTGCAGGTAATGCAGTAGCATAAATGAGTGCTAATGGAGCAACAATGGCAGCTAATATACCTACAGTAATTCCTGCTGTTATAGCTTTAGGTCTATGAATAAATGATGGATCTGCACCATAATTTAGCAGAAGTTTCGCTACTTTTGGATGTTGATAATTTAGTCTTGGATGTTCACCATGAGTGTAATAAACAGCATAATATAAAGGAGTTCTTCCGTCTTTATCTTGTGCATTAACGTCTGCTCCCTCTTCTAGCAAAACTTCTACTACTTGTGTGTATCCATTCTCAGCAGCATAATGTAAAGGACTTCTTCCATATCTGTCCACTACATTAACATCTGCCTCTTTTTTTATAAGATGTTTTACTACTTCTATATGACCACTATAAGCTGCATAATGCAAAGGAGTCCCTTTATCTTCATTTTGTGCATTAACGTCTGCTCCTTCTTCTAGCAAAACTTCTACTACTTGTGCATGCCCATGCTGAGCAGAATAATGTAAGGAGGTTTTTTCCCATTCATCTTGTACATTAACATTAGCTCCGTTTTTTGTTAAGTATCTTACTACTTTTTCATAGCCATTTTCAGCTGCTATAAGTAATAAATTGCACTTGAGCACTATAAACGTGTAATTTATATCAAATTCGCTTTTTTTCCACTCATCATATATAAGTTGATTTTCCTGCTGCAGCTTATCTTTAATTCTATCAATTAAATTTTCCTTACTCAGATCTGGACTACTGTTGACTTCTTGTAGTATTAACCTTAATGTCATTTCCTTCTCCAAGATATAAAATTTTATTATGGCATATGGAGTGGATTATGTCAATGAAAAACTAAGAAACTGGTTCTTCTTTTTTTCTATAGCTTTAGGTTTACCTACAATTTGAAAAACAACAAATTCGTCATTCCGCTACTCGTTAGCGCCTCGGCGGTATGATGTAGGGAAACCTTTCTTGGGTTAGCTATAAAGTTAAAATTCGACCAGGGCAGCCGCAATAAGGTAGCAAACGCCATCATGTCTTTAGGAGAGTTTGCTAATGAAGGCTCTTAAGTTGACGCCATTGCCTGAACGGATACGCCAATTTTTATGTTCATTTGTAACCGTCTATTATTTTACACCCCAGTCTTTTTCAAATATTGCTAGCCCTTGGTCAGTAAGTGGGTGATTAATTAATTGTCTAAGTACTTTTGCTGACACAGTAATTGAATCAGCACCAAGCCTTGCAGCTTCTATTACATGCGCTGGGCTTCTCACTGATGCAACAAGAACTTTAGTATCAAAACCGTAATTAGAATATATAGTACATATATCTTCTATTAGCGATAAGCCATCATAGCTTATATCATCAAGGCGACCAACAAAGGGGGAAATAAAACAAGCACCGACCTTAGCGGCAAGCAGTGCTTGTCCAGGAGAAAAACATAATGTGATGTTAACAGGTATTTTATGCTCTGTCCACAACTTTTTACAAGAAATTAATCCTTCATGTGTAAGAGGTAATTTGATCACAACATTATCAGCAATTTTTGCTAAATTCAGACCTTCTGTGATCATCTCTTCATGGCTATCTGCAACAACTTCAACACTAACAGGCCCTTTTATAATAGAGCATATTTCACGCACTAAATCCTCGTATTTATCTTTACGCCCGGACTTTGCTATTAAAGAAGGATTAGTTGTTATGCCGTCAATGAACTCCTTTAGTTCTTTAATTTCATTTAAATCAACGCTATCAAGAAAAATTTCCATATTAATCTCCCATAAAAAAAATACCCTTGCAAAATCTTGTCATCCTACCGCTTGACTTACAACCGTATGAACTTCCTGCGTTGTAAACATCAAACGGCCGATAACACAACTGTACAAATATTGAGACATAAGAGTAATTTGTACCAAGAAAAAAGATGTCATCCCAGTGCCCAGACCCCTTAGACAATGTACCATCTTTTGATTTTGTCCATTCTGGGCGGGGTTTTCAAGTTCTTTGATCTTAAATACTACATCTACTTTATCAAGATCAATGTTGACTTCTTTTACTAATGTCCTAATAAGACTACGTTTGGCTTGCCAATCTAGGTCCGATTTAACACTAGAATAAAAGCCCTTTATGCTATTTGTAATAAGATTCATTTTCTGCCGTATTCCCTTTTTCTTCTCTCCTTTAATCTCTTTTAAACGTTCCTTCACTTTTTTTATTGCCTGCTTAAAGTCTTCCTTACTTATAGTTAGTGCATACTTTGTTGCCGTAAAAACTTCTGGTACCCAAACAATTGTAATAAGTATACACAATCTTTGTCAACTATTTTCGGCACTGGTATATAAATCCAATTCTCTTCATCTGTACTATAAATAGAGTGACCTTACCCAGAAAAAGTGGAGAGAAAGAAAGGAGTTTTTTCGGGTAAAATAAAATTTTGGAGGATTAGAAATGGCAAG
>NZ_LYUY01000079.1:0-6500 GCF_001675785.1 Wolbachia endosymbiont of Nomada ferruginata | reverse complement strand
TATAACAAATAACGTCACTATTAACTATTGCATTCCAGAACAATTTGATGCATCATTCTTTTTGTAAAAAACATTCCAAACTTTCTCTCCACTTTTTCTGGGTAAGGTCAATTGACAACTGTCCACTTTCTATTCCCATTGATTCATATTTTTTGCCTTGACCAAGAAAAAATTCAGCTATTGCCTTACTTTCTCTTGCAACAACTTCTTCCTTAACAATTTTTCCTTTCTCATCAACGATACTTATAAAAGTTTCTTTTAGTGAGATCGCTATAATATTCCATGAGACTGCTCCTACTAATAAAAGTTTAAATTATTTTTGAAGAACTTATTCTACTGAATTCGTTACTTCGTGCTAAAATAATGGACTCCATCATTCAACAGCAATTACAGTATGTTTACCCTTTTTCTTGTTATTTTTCTAATCTATAGCTAGCGTTCAAAACCATATTCGAAAATACGTTTTCGGATTTTTTTTAATGCTGTTTATTTCATCCTCAACATCGTCTCTACCTTTATGAACTAAGTAGCAGCATTAAAAATTATAACGTACCCCTATCTCTAGAGTTGCATCTGGTATTTGTTTTGCTTTTATACCACTTAGTTGCCCACCCATGGTCATACCAACTGCACCAATTATCTGCGGAGTAATTTCATAATCAACACCTAACTTTAGTTTATAGGAAATAGAACTCAGTATTTTATCTACTACAGATGAACCAGCAGCTTCACCACCTGATTCTGGAGCACCTTGTGTTTCTTCTTCCTTTTCTTTTTCTTCTTGTGAACTATTGCCATCACCATCAACTGTATCACTAACACCAAAGCCAAAAGGTGTTATTTGGAGATATCCTCCTAAACCTCCGCTGACATATAGTTTAACGGGATCAATATCAAGGTCAGGATAGAAGCGGTAGTTTGCCAATAAGCTAGCTCCTATGCTCTTTAATGACTTAATATTACTGAGAACCTCAAGTTCAAATTTAGAGTTTTGGTCATAATGGTAACCAAGAACAACACCAGGTTTCATTTTAAAGCCACCACCCCAACCAGCACCAAAGTTTAAACCTGCATAGTACTTATCTTCTGACTTACTTGCACTATTACTAGCTGCACCTGCTAGAGATGAAGTAAGCAACACAGCCAAAACGCACAATCTCTTTATTTTCATATAACTCCTCATACAAAAAAATATATAATGCATAAGTATATATCCTTTATATTAAAAAAGATATAATTACATGTCAAAAAAAGTATAGCCATAAAATCAGATTATATAAAACGTACTACTCAGGTCTTTTATATAACTATATTTACTATCTTATTTGGTACAGCATATACAGTGCGAACTTTGCTTTGATCGATCTTACTGGACACAGAGTCTATCGCTATTTTCTTCAATTCTTCTTGAGGTAAGTTAATTGCCACCTTGATTGTTGTACGTAATTTTCCATTGATTTGCACGGCTATAGTGACTGTATCGTCAACTAATAATGATTCATCAGCTTTTGGCCAAGGTTGTATACCTTCGCCTCCTATTTCTTGCCATAAGCTTTCAGCTAGGTGTGGTATGAACGGTTCGATTACTCTGATTAATATACATATACCTTCATCAATAAGAGATTTTCCAGTTTTTACGTCTATTTCAGCTATTAAATTCGTCATCTCACGAAATTTTGCCACTACGCAGTTTAATCTGCAGTTTTCCAAGTCATCTGTAAGTCCGTGTAAGAGTTTATGAATTTTTTTTCTGTACTCTAGAAGTTCACCCGTAACACTTTCATTATCATAGTGTATATTCACAGGCTTAAGCTGCATTACCATACGCCACAATTTATTTACATAACGAGAACAACCTTCCACGCCATCATCGGACCATTCCATATCTTTCTCTGGAGGAGTGTCGGACAACACAAACAAGCGAGCAGTATCAGCACCATACTTTTCTATGATAAAGTTTGGGTCAACTGTGTTCTTTTTCGACTTGCTCATTTTCTCGACTTTTCCAATTTGAACCTTAGCTCCTTGTGCAATCAACTCTTTTGCTTCTGCGGGAAATAGCCACTTACCATTTTCGTCTTTATAAGTTGCATGGCAGACCATTCCTTGAGTGATTAAAGTAGAGAAAGGCTCTTTAATATCAAAATAGCCACATTTGGTTAAAGCTCTGCAGAAAAAGCGTGAATAGAGTAAATGCAGAATTGCATGTTCTATTCCACCTATATAATAATCAACAGGCATAAAACGATTACATGCATCTTCGTCTATTGATTTATCTTCACTACAGAATGCAGCAAAATACCAGGAAGATTCAAAAAAGGTGTCAAACGTATCAGTTTCACGCTCTGCTTGCTTTCCACACTTTGGACAATAAACAAATTTCCAAGTTGGGTGCTTATCCAGCGGATTGCCACCACTTGTAAATTCTACATCTATTGGCAGAACTACTGGAAGATCTTTTTCTGGAACTGGCACAGTTCCACAATCCTTACAATATATAATAGGTATAGGACATCCCCAATAACGCTGTCTTGAAACTCCCCAATCGTGTAGACGATAGTTTGTTGTTTTCTTACCTATCCCTTTTTCTTCAAGTTTTTTAGTGATTACTTTTTTTGCTTCACTAACCGTCAATCCATTTAAGAATTCAGAGTTGCACATTATTTCGCCGCCAGTGTAGGCTTCTTCTAGAGTCACTATGGCTTGTGCACCCTTTTCATAAATAACAGGAATAACCGGCAAATCGTATTTCTGTGCAAATTCAAAATCACGCTGATCATGTGCAGGGCAACCAAAAATCGCGCCTTCCCCATATTCCATCAACACAAAATTCGCTATGTAAAGCGGCAATTCCTTATCAAGAAATGGATGTTTGACGTTTAATCCGGTGTAAACTCCTATTTTTTCATCGTTCTCTCTTTTCGATTTTATTTCTTGGATCCCAGTGTCAAGCACTGGGATGACAACAGAAGAACCATTCTTTAAATCCTGCACAATAGGATGCTCTGCTGCCACTGCACAAAAAGAAGCCCCAAACAAAGTATGAGGATAAGTTGTAAAAACTTTTAATTTCTTATTCAGGCCAACTACTTCAAACTCTATAGTTGCTCCTTCAGATTTTCCTATCCAACGCTCCTGCATTGTTTTGACTTTTTCTGGCCAATTTTTTAAACTTTGCAAGCACTTGAGTAAATCTTCAGCGAAATCAGTAATCTTTAAAAACCATTGGGACAACTTACGTTTTTCAACAACTGCACCTGATCGCCATCCTTTTCCATCAACCACCTGTTCATTTGCAAGCACTGTTTGGTCCACTGGATCCCAGTTAACCCATGACTCTTTTCGATAGGCAAGCCCATGCTTTAAAAAATCCAGGAAAATTTTTTGTTCGTGTTTGTAATAATCAGGCTCACATGTGGAGAGTTCACGCTCCCAATTATAAGAAAGACCTATAGATTTCAACTGTGTACGCATATTATCTATATTCTCTTTTGTCCATGTTTCGGGGCTAATATTGTTGTCCCTTGCTGCATTCTCAGCTGGTAATCCAAACGCATCCCAGCCAATTGGATGCAAAACCTCAAATCCATTAGCTCTCTTGTAACGCGCTATCACATCCCCTATTGCATAGTTACGTAAGTGTCCCATATGAATTTTACCAGATGGATATGGAAACATTTCCAACACGTAACACTTTTCTTGTTTACCACTCTTGCTTACAGAAAAATCCCATTTATCTTGATAAAATTTTTCAACATTTTTAAAATCATATTTCATATAAATCCAAATTTAATCACAGTTTGTGTGCGCCAAAGGATCAACCGCTTGGCCGTTATGTCGTATTGTGAAACACATCTGCGGATCTTTATCTTGTGTGCTTGATTTACCTGCAGATCCAATCACTTGACCTTGCTTTACTTTATCACCAATTTCAACATGTATGTTTTTTAAATAGGAGTACACAGTCATGTAATTATCTTTGTGTTCTACTATAATTAAATTTCCATACCATCTCAGCCCTTTGCCTACATATATCACTTTGCCGGGTGCAGAGGCAATTACGTTCGTTCTATTTTGAGCAGCAATTTTTATGCCATCCTTACACGTTTCATCAGAAGAGGTAGCTGAACCTTTAACTGGCATTACAAATTTGCAATTTACCCCCACATTTTGTGCATCATTGTTATCTCTGTATATCCTATTTATGATGGCTTTTCTACTTTCTTTTTGCACTGAAGGCTCCCTAATTAAATGGTACTCTCTTGTATATTCCAGATCTCTTTTTCCGTAAAATTCTTCGCCTTTAAGCAGCACAGGTGCAGGTTTTTGCAGGCCACAGCCTATTAATATTGCTAATAACATAAGAAATGAGGCTATACGCCACATTTTAGATATATCGATTTTCACAAAACTCCAAAACTTTAGCGAGACGTAGTGTTTCACGTCTGCTTGTTACTTTCCTCGTTATTTATTCTACTAGTTAAATAGTCTCTTAAATCGGTAAGTTCTTGCAACAAATTCTTTGGATCACGATTCACATTACCAAATTCCTTTTGCACTCCTTTTATTGTATATCCTTTATCATATAGCATGTACTTTACTTGCTTTATGGCCTCTATACACTTACGATCGTATAGCCTTCTTCCTTTACGCTTTGTAGGCTTAATTTGATGAAATTGACCTTCCCAGAATCTCAAAACATGCTGTTCCAAATGTAGCTCTTCAGCTACTTCCCCAATCGTATAAAATAATTTTTCCTTGTTCATTAATTATTGATTGATTTTTTTATAATTTTTGAAGGCCTAAAAGAAATTGAATTTCTTGCCTGAATCATCACTTTCTCCGATGTATTTGGTATATTTCCTGGCCTTTCCTTCTTTTTTTTGACCAAGAATGTTCCAAATGATGATATTTTTACTATTCCATCCTTTGCCAAGCTCGTCTTTATTTCGTCCAATATATCATCTATTATCGAAGCAGAGTCTTCCTTTGATAATCCTATTTCTTGGTTTATATTTTCAGCTATTGTTGCCTTAGTTACTGCTGTGTCTTTTGTTATAACATGATCCATAATTGAGTAAGTATCGCAATATGTAAACACAATATAGCAACTGACTTAAGGTTCAGCTACTTTATTTTTTAGGGTATGTCTCTTTTGTAGCATAATTTAAAATACTAGCAACTGCCAATATTGCAAATATCGCAAAAAGCGCCATTTTATGATCTGTAAAAAGTGCTAACATTGACACTATAATTCCGCTCATGATGAACATAAACCCATTGATAATGGATGATGATGTGCTAATGTATTTTCGTTTCACAATCTCGCTGCCGACAGTAAAATTAAGCATATGTCCTCCCGCAAAAAACCCGAACATTAACATACAAAAGTACACAATGTGAGCTGTTAAATGGCTGTATAGTAAAATAATAATTGAGACGCCTTGCAATAAAGCAAAAGCAGAGATTACATGTTTCCTATTTTTAAATAAGTTTGAGATTCGATCTGCAATTGGAGCACCAACTGCAAGACCAAGCCATAGTATTGCAGTTGCTACACCTGACTCCATTGCATCGAGTTCTGAATTGCTTAGTAACCTTGGAGCCCACAGGGTGTTAAGTGCTAAAAATGTTCCAAAAGTAATAGCACCCACCACTGAAGTTATCCAGATATCTCTTAATTTTAGCACTGTGAGTACAAAGCACATTACTGTTCTTATAGAGCTTTTTATTGTGCGCTTTTCTGAGCTGCTTTCTGGAAGTGTGTTTGGACAAAAAAGCGTAAGTACAAATATCAACACACCAAATAGTATTATGCATACAATCAGATTTTTCCAATATGCATCTTCGGCAAGCAAGCTAGAGAACAGTATTTGAATCACCAAAGCAGAAAGGCTTGAAATTGTCTGCACTAGTGAAAACATTAGTCCAAATTGGGCAGCGAAAAAACATATGCTACTTGTGTGAGCAGCACCAATAAAACCAAATGATGCTCCAGTTGCAATCAACACTTGAGATAAAATCAAATGAGCAAAATTGTCACTATTAATAAGGACAAAGAACCCAAAGATCATAGTTAATAATGAGAAAAAATAAATTTTTTTACTGGAAAAAACATTAAACGTTGCTCCACTAAAAAATTGTAAGATGGCGAAAGTCCAAGTATATGATGAATTAGCCAGTGCAACTTGCGCGATTGTAAGTCCAAGTTCCTTTTCAAGATTTACACTTATAAAGGTATAAATTATCTGCATGTTGCTGAATATAACAACCAAGTTACTAATCAGCCAAATGAACCAAGCCTTAGCTCTGCTTTCCATAAGATTTATTTTTATAAGTAATCTATTAGAAATTTAACACTAAGTCTCTTTTTAAGCTATTGTTTCCTGACTACTGTTATAGCTAACCCAAAAAACGGTTGTGTGCTGCAGTAACAAACAAAGTAATGTTTGTGAGAAGCTTTATTGAAGATGAAGGAAGGTCCTTCGAAATCGGTTTTC
>NZ_LYUY01000008.1:0-24555 GCF_001675785.1 Wolbachia endosymbiont of Nomada ferruginata | reverse complement strand
GAAAGTTTCATATATCTGGCTATGAGTAAAGTTATGTTAAGTAGGGAATATGCTTGATTTACTGGTTTGTGGACAACCTCTTAAACTGTGTCACTAATACCAATATCATTAGTGTAATCGCTAATATAAAAGCCTTTAACAAAAATGCTCCTGATTTTTGTTGATCTTCTTTGTCGCCTTTAAAATCAATTTTTACTCCCTTGTCCCAATCCTGGGCAATAGAATTCTGAATGAACTTTACTCTTTCATCAACAAGATAGCCAGTATCAACGTCAGCAGAGATTGTCACTGTGCGTAATCCATCAATCCTGTTTAGTTTGTTTACCTTTTTTTCGGGAGCATATTTTACTATATTGCTCATAGGATACGGGCCATTAACTGTATTGATAAAAAGATTGTCTATAGTCTTCATGTTGCGATCCTTTCCAGGGAAACGGAGTACAATATCGATTTCTTCATCCGTGTTATTTGGTCTATATTTTCCAATCAACACTCCATTTGTAACCATCTTTATAAAATCGCCAATGGTTGCAACACTTACTTCAGAGCTTGTAGCCTTACTCTTATCAACACTCATATTCCACTCTATTTCAGGTGCTGATCTGCTATCTTGAATATTTATAAACCCGGATGAAGGTTGGTTCATAATTTCTAGAATTTTCTCTGCTGCTAAATTCAAACTGGATACACTCCCGCTGAGGTTAATTTGTATTGGCTTGTCAGCCGACGGTCCTGGCTTTTCCTCTTGAACATTAATTATTATTCCTTTCATGTCTTGCACACTGCTCCTTATATCATTTAGTATGTGCTTAGCTTTGCGCCTGAAGCGCCAATCCATAAGTTCTAGTTGTATTCTGGCGATAACGTTGTCTGAAAATGCTCCTGATCTAGCATAAGAAACATGAATTTCTTTTTCAATGCTCAAAATGCGTTCTTCCACTTCTTTGAGTATCAGATCTCGTTCTTTGGCTGATAAGCTTTCTTTTGCTTTAACACTGATTAAAATATTATCTGAATCCACTTTCGGAAAAAACTTTACTCCAGGACCAAAAGTAAAGTACAGCACACTAAATGAAAACAAAACGAATACAGTAGCACATACGAATTTTTTAGGATGATCCAAAACCTTCTCTAGCATGCGTACGTAAGCTCTTATTATAGGCCCAGCATTTTTTATTTCACCACTTTCTATAGCACTCATTTTTTTTATTTCTTTTTTTGAAGTTATCGAAGGCTTACCAAATATTGCACCAAGTGTTGGTATAAAAACCAAAGCCATAATGAGCGATCCAGTCAAAGTTAGAATTATTGTAATTGGTATGTACTGCATGAATTTACCAACAGTATCAGGCCAGAATAATAGAGGAAAAAACACTGCTAATTTAGTTAACGTTGATGATAGAACCGGATAAAACATATCGCGAACTGAAGTGTAAAAAGCTTCTACTTTGTCCATTCCGCAGATCATCTTTCTATCGGCAGATTCGCTGATCACAATTGCATCATCAACCAGCATGCCAACAGCCATAATTAAACTGAAGAGCACAACGATATTTAAGGTTATACCCATAAAGTAAAGAGCTATTATCCCAATCAGAAAGGAACCGGGTATCGAGAGTGCCACAAGAATAGCAATCCTTGTTCCCATAGAAAGCATCATTATGATCAATATTAACAACACAGCAAATATTATGCCGTTTTCCAAGTCATCAAGCACATCGCGGACGTTTTTTGACTGGTCATTTAAGTACACCACTTTTAAATTTTCAGGTAATTGATCTTTTGCCTTATCCATTAAGTGTTTTACTTGATTTACTGTGTCTATTATGTTTTTTCCGTTACGTTTTGAAATTTCTAGCACGACACTAGGTAATCCATTAATG
This sequence comes from Wolbachia endosymbiont of Nomada ferruginata, assembly GCF_001675785.1. NCBI lineage: Bacteria > Pseudomonadati > Pseudomonadota > Alphaproteobacteria > Rickettsiales > Anaplasmataceae > Wolbachia > Wolbachia endosymbiont of Nomada ferruginata. The sequence goes on along the minus strand of NZ_LYUY01000008.1, from coordinate 22,672 downwards.
CGAGCAAATCCTTGGTGATCCTCAAACCTAGGGTATACTTTTGCTATATCTTTGATTCTCAAAACTGCATCGCCTTGAGATCTAATAGGAATATTCATAATATCTTCTATATCTTTTAATAACCCTGATATTTTAATCGAATATTTACCGGTATCATTTTCCAGTGACCCAGCTCCCACTAGTCTGTTATTGCTTGATATAGCTTGGAATATTTCGTTTGATTGAATGTTATATTTTGTTAGAACTGTGGGCTCAATTATAACTTCCACTGTTTCTTTACGCATACCTGCCACTTCAACTTTGAGAACATTTGGCAGAGATTCTATTTCTTTCTTTAACTTGCGTGCTATTTCAGTTAAGGCTCTTTCTGGCAAATTACCAATTAAGCCGACATTGAGTATCGGAAATAAGCTCAAGTTTATTTCATTGATTATCGGAGATTCCGCTTCAACAGGTAACTTCGATTTTATGTTTGAAAGCTTTGAACGGACATTATCGAGCACTTCTTTATTATCATACTCTGTTCCAAATTCGAGTATCATGTGAGCACCATCATTAGTTGCAAAAGCTCTCAATTCTCTTACATCTTCGATGGATCTTAGTTCATTTTCTATAGGAAGCACTAATAGCTTTTCACTATCTTGAGCAGAAATCCCAGGAAGTCCAACAAACACGCTGATTATAGGAATCTGTATATCAGGATTGCTTTCCCTTGGCATTTTTACATAAACGTATGAACCGAAGATAAAAATTACTATAAGTAATAATACCACCGCCCTGTTTCGCTCTATGAGTAAGCTCTGCATGTTGAATGTTAGCTGAATATGTGCGTTTGTACAATATTATAGTCGAGATACATTGCATATTAATTAATCCTTGTGTAGCTTTAAAACTTTACGCAAATAATTAAAATTTTTGCAAAATTGCAAGTATAAGAAAATTTCTGTATAATAATTCTAGAACAGTATTTGAGAGGTTATTATGGTGGCAATTCTAAATATAACAAAAGGCAAAAATAAAGTTATTGTGTCTGGATTAGCTGGAGCTTTATCAGCTTTAATATTTTTAACAGCAATCCACATTGCCGCAAAGATAGCCATTATCGTTTCTGCTGCTGCAGTTACTTACTTATTACTTTCGCTGATTCATAAAATAAGAACTAAAAAAGAACAGCCTGCTGAAATTACTGGTGTTTCAGGAGATGAAGGTGAAGAAAAAGGTACTGTAAAAGAACCAAAAAGAACTGAAACTGAGCTAGCAGAAGAAATAATAAGGAAAAGAGCAGAAGAGCGCATGGAGAAAGGATCACTTGGTGGCCCTATAAATGCGTTTGGCGAACCAATTCTTGATGAATTTAAGAACACTGAAGGCAGTCATTCTGCTGATTATACAAAAACTATGGTAGTACCTGAGAAAATTATTCTTGACATGTCAGATGATAGAAATCCTGCACAAAATAACTCTAGCTCTATAAAGAATCAGATGAAATCTCTCCCTGAACACATGGATGTATCTGGTAATCCACTTCCTGAGCAGCCACCGAGCAACCTTACCAATATAGGGCTTGGATCATCTAAAAGTACGCAGAAACTATCTGCTGCAGACTTGCTATTACAGTATGGGAATGTAAATAATGATGTGAGGAAAGTGCTAGAATGGCCAATTATCTCAAAGGAGTTTAATGGGTTAGGGTTTAACAGGTAGTTGCTATATCAAACTCTCCATCTTATATTGAGGATCAGATGCAATGCCATACACTCTATTTGGCGGAGCAATTTTGTTCTCTATACCAAAAACTATGCCTTCAATTATTGCTGTGAGTACTTTTTCAAGGTTACAATCTGCTCCAGGAACACGGTGCTCTAGGCGGCATCTTTTGGAATCGTTGCCAAAATAGGGAATTCTTATCGCAGCAGTTCTGTTATTTACCCCCCAACTAATCGTAGTTGGAGTATAAATATCCGGGTACTGAAATCTTAAATATGAATCATCATTTGGAGCGAAAAACAACATATGTTTTTTCATCATTGCACATAATCCACCAATACTGTGAATCAGATAGTCACTGTACTTTTGCTCATTGATATAAAATAAGTTATCGTTATTTGAATTCACGAGATTAACATGCACATTTAATGCACTGCCTGCTCTATCCAAATAGGGCTTTGCTTTAAAAGAAATATTCCCACCTAGTTTTTGTGCTGTTTCAGTAAGTGATTGTTTTGCTAACTCAAAATGCTTAATTAAATTGTCGGAGTTCGTATAACAACCACTTTTTATCTCATACTGATGTGTAGAATTCTCCTTCTCGCAAGAAAATTCAAGAGATGCTATTTTATTTTTGATGCTATTCAGAAATAAGTATTCTTTTTCTATTCCTTCAATGTAAAACTCTAGTTCAATACCGAATACAGCATAACAACTCAAATTACTTAATATAATCATAAATTTGCTTCAGTAAATCTATATTAGGTTAGCTATATTTATATGAATACTTTACTTATTTGCCAGTAAATTTAACATCTTATTTATACATAATGTATTACTGTTTTTAATAGCATGCTTCTAATCCTCGATACAAGCGACATTTACAAATTTTTCATTTTTTTGAAATAAAAATGATCAATTTTAGTGTTTTTATACCCTTTACAACTCATCAAAAAATCACCATAATTTTTAGTATGTATTAAGTAATATTAGCTTTTCATTTTGCAGTAAGCTGTTGATTATCTTGCATCTTTCTGATTATTGTTTTTTCTTGGTGTGGTATATGAACTTAACTAGCCCTAAGGTTTCTACTATGTTTTTTGATCAGATTATTACAGTAACGGATCACAATGTTACTTGGGAAAAAATTCAAAATTGTCTTTATAATCTCTATGGAGAAGCAACATATAACAGCTGGCTGAGTTCACTAAAATTTGTCAGTAGCAGAAATGGGGAAGTTCTTTTATCCGTGTCAACAAGGTTTATAAAAGAGTGGATTACAGTTCATTACATGAAAAAAATATTATCATTATGGCAAAGCGAGGATCAAAGTATATGTTCTATTGATATTCAAGTAATTGAAGAAAGGAATTCAAATTCTAATGTTATACTAAAAAACAGAGAGGAAAGTAATCATAATCTTGGTTCACCACTGGATCCCAGATTCACTTTTGATAATTTTGTGGTAGGAAAGTCAAATGAATTAGCATTTACAGCGGCAAAGCGTGTAGCGGAATCTATAGATCCAATATCAGGCAGCAATCCTTTGTTTCTATATGGTGGAGTGGGACTTGGTAAAACACATTTAATGCATGCTATAGCTTGGCACATAGTCAATTCCCCATCAGCAAAAAGAAAAGTGGTATATCTATCAGCAGAGAAATTCATGTACCAATATATTACAGCGCTGCGAAGCAAAGATATTATGTTATTTAAAGAGCAATTTAGATCAGTAGATGTATTGATGGTAGATGATGTGCAATTTATCAGTGGTAAAGATAGTACACAAGAAGAATTTTTTCACACTTTCAATGCATTGATAGACCAAAATAAACAATTGGTTATATCAGCTGATAGGTCTCCTAGTGATCTTGATGGAGTGGAAGAAAGAATAAAATCACGACTCGGTTGGGGGTTGGTGGCAGATATTAATGAAACAACTTTTGAATTAAGACTTGGTATATTGCAGGCAAAAGTGGAGCAGATGAATATGTATGTTCCGAAAGATGTCCTAGAGTTTTTAGCAAGGAACATAAAATCTAATATAAGAGAATTAGAAGGAGCATTAAATAAGGTTACCCATACCTCATTAATTGGAAGAAGTATGACGGTGGAGTCAGCTAGTGAAACCCTAATCGATCTTCTTAGGTCAAATCATAGGTCAATTACAATAGAAGAAATACAAAAGAAAGTAGCTGAATTTTTCAATATAAAGGTTGCAGATATGCAATCTAATAGAAGGCTTCGCAGTCTTGCAAGGCCAAGACAAATAGCTATGTATTTTGCCAAAAAATTTACGCAAAAAAGCCTACCAGATATTGGGAGAAACTTTGGTGGCAGAGACCATGCTACTGTTATACATGCAGTAAAACAAGTAGAAAATTTTATAAAGACCGACTCAAAATTTGCTGATGAAATCAATCGATTAAAAAAAATGTTTAAGTAGCGTTTTTAAAATAGCTAATAACAAATCCTAAAATGAATCGACTATAGTTTTAATCCGTTTAAGTTTAAAATCTTCTGTTAGCTTTGCAGAATACATTTCCTTATTATCTTGGTTATAGAAGGTAAATTTGTGATCATCTAAGTTTAGTATTGCAAAGCCAAAGCCGAAAAAGTTTCTAACTTCGTGTGCTAAGTAGTTTCTACCATTTGAATAGTCAAATTCTACATTTTGGTAGACGGGTTCTTGATCTTGAGCATGTAATAATGCACCACCGTTCCCAACTATAATCTGGTCTGGAACATTATCCATTAATAAAATCTGGGCTATATGAATGTGGCCAGAAACTATGGTAGTAACATTGCTTGGAAATCTATCCCCAAAAGCTTCAATTTGTGTAAGATTGCCATGGCTTTTTAATGTCAAAAATTCTTTTTTTGGAGATCTCCAAAGCGGTTTATGAGTTAAAAACCACATGGGCTTGTCAGAACTATTTTGTATCAATTTATCAAATTGCCTCTCAAAAGCATCAATTGTGCTTTGGGTTGTAAAAATATCCTCACCGGATGAAGAGTCGAAGATAAAAAATTTCATCGGTCCAGCATCTAAGGACCAACTAGAAACGAAGTTTCCACATTTTTCAGACGAAAAGGGGTATGAATCTAGATACCTGAACCATCCTTCATAAGCTCTATCACAACTCTCATGGTTTCCACGAACAAAAAGGAAAGGGGATTGTGATAAAATATCCTTTGCAGGCTCAAACCAATCAGCGTACCAAACTTCTTTATTATATCCATAAATATCGCCACACTTTTTTGTATTTCTACATTTTGTTTGTCTATAATGATAATCACCAACATGGATAATTAAATCTGGTTTATGAAGGGCGATTGAATCTAAATTTTTTTTTAAAGGCCAGCTATCTACCGAATTACATTCCTGCTGAAATAACATATTTATTCTACAGCCCGTGTCACCAATGAAAGCAATTTTATTAACCTTTTTTGGTAATATAGGAACCCGTAGATCCTCAATACTAATGTTTTTGGCACTTGTTTGTACTGTCAGTTCACAAACTGTTTCGTTATGATCACCATTGTTAATTGAGCTGCGATTCAGCATTTCTATTTCTTCGCCATCGACATAAACAATGGGACACATGTCATTGTCTGTAATTGCACGTATGCTTAGTTTATTTTCTGGGATAACTTGAGACCATGTGTATAATATTTGTGCATGGACGAAATGAAAGCTAGTTATAAGAGAGAGAGTTAAAAAAATAAAGATATTAGCTATATTCATTTGTATAAGAACCTTAGTTAAAAATTAGTAGTAAGGTTATCTTAAATGATTAAAATTTGTAATCACAAAATTCATAATCAAATTATACAAACAATTTCTAAATTATTCTAGTATCAGATTGACACTCTAGATGAAAAATTCTAAAATGATTAAGTAATTTAAAATAATTATATAAAAACTAGAATATAGTGCGGCCGTGGTGGAATTGGTAGACACGCAGCGTTGAGGTCGCTGTGGCTCATAAGGCCTTGGAAGTTCAAGTCTTCTCGGCCGCACCAGTTTTTATCGCTGTTTAATATGGGTAAAAATGTTTATAGGAAATCAGAGTAGCAATAAGGTAGAAAGAGCTATCAGCGAAATCAGGCGCGGTCGGCCAATTGTAATATATGATGAAAGTAATTACCTATTGTTTGCTGCTGCTGAGGCTTTAGAAAGAGATTTATTTAATCAATACAAGCTTATATCAAGTAATGTATATGTTACTTTAACTTCAAGTAAGGTAAAATACATATCTCAGAATAAAGAACATAACAGCAAACGTCTGTTGGTGAATAATTTTGATGAACTGCTCCATTTAATAAACTGTTCAAAGGAAGATTGCATAAAAGAGTTGCAATGCTCAAAGACAATAGATGAATGTGCTATTGCCTTGCTTAAGTTCTCAGAATTATTGCCATACGCGTTAGTGGCTGATATGACTTTTGAGAATAACCATGAAATGCGAAATTGGTGCGAGAAAAATGACGTTATTGCACTGGACACGTCATTCATAAATAATTTTCAAGAAAATCAGGATGTATATGAAGTGTGCAAAACATCATTATTTTTAAAACAGACTCAAGAAGTAAATATCATATCTTATAGAACCGAAAGTGGTGGAAGAGAACATCATGCAATTATCATTGGCAATCCAGATAAAGATGGCGAACCATTAGTAAGAATTCATTCTTCGTGTTATACGGGTGACTTGTTAGATAGCTTGTCATGCGATTGCAGAAGTCAGTTACATCAAGCAATTCAAATGATAGCTGACTCTGGAAGTGGTATTATATTGTATTTGATGCAAGATGGAAGAGGCATTGGTTTAACTAATAAGTTAAGAGCGTACAGTATGCAAAGAGGACATAATCTTGATACTGTTGATGCAAATAGAATATTGGGTTTTGAAGATGATGAAAGGAGTTTTGCTGTTGCAGCTAAAATGCTTAAGAAATTGAACATTAACAAAATCCAATTACTTACAAACAATGATAGAAAATTGTCAGAATTGGAAAGTAGTGGTATAGGAGTTACAAAGTGTCTACCACTTATTGTGGAACGTAATAAATATAACGATTCATATATGGAGACAAAATTTGGTAAATTAGGCCATAGATTAAGAGTTTTTTAGCTTTTTTGCTGTAACTACTTTGTTAATTTGCTATGTTTATTAACATAAGTTAAGATTTTTAGGAATACTAAAATGCTAAGATTTTTTAAACGAGAAAAAAATACTGAATCCTTAGATAAGGATATAAATTGGAATTCAAACCGCTACAGCACAGTTATTGCTCAAAGAAATATTCTACTTTTATTTGCATTAATATTATTAGCAACGATCTCTATCAGCATATTAGTCATATTTAAAATTAGCACAAGTAGCACTATTGAGCCATTTGTTATAGAAATTGACAAGAAATCAGGAATAGTGCAATTGGTTGATCCTGTCACAGTAAAAGAGTATTCTGCAGATGAAGCGCTAAACGATTATTTTATTTCAGAGTATATAAAAGCAAGGGAGGTTTTTGATCCATATCATTATAATTATAACTATTATACAAAGGTGAGGTTGTTTTCCTCACCTAATGTGTATAATGAATTTAGAAATTATATAGGATCGCAGAATATGGATGATCTTTTTAATTTATATTCAGATACCAAAAGTGAATTTAAAATTCGCTCAATTCAAAAATTGGGTAACGATGCTCTTCAGGTGAGATTTTTTGTGGAATTTACACGGAAAGATGGAAGTTCCACAAGAAAAAACAAGATAGTTATTATGTCATATAGGTATGCATCGCTTGAAATGGATGATCAGCAAAGATATATTAACCCATTAGGATTTCAAGTTATTTCATATAGAGTGGATGATGAATATGTATAGGATATTATTAGTTTTAGCTTTACTTGTCAGTGGCAATTTAAACGCATCCATTAATTATAATGAGCCTATTTCTGTAGATAGTAGAATAAAGACTTTTGTGTATAGCCCTAATGAAGTATTTACGGTGGTTTTTAGTCAGGGTTACTATTCTTATATTGAATTTGCGGAAGGAGAAAAAGTTAAAAATATCGCTGTTGGTGATGCATCAAGTTGGAAAATTAATCCTTATGACAATAAATTGCTTATTATGCCATTTGAAGTTAGTAGTCGCACTAACATGATTATTACGACAACTAAAAAAAGAAATTACATTTTTGATTTAATCTCAAGGCCAAACTACGATAAATACCCGGATACTGATGCTAAGAAAGTAGATCACGATTATTCTGCTGAAAAGGATATATCTTACGTAGTACGTTTTTATTATCCTCAAGAAGAAGGTGAATTTGATGTTGATTTAGATGAGGTTTCTTTACCTACTCAAATGCAATATACTACAGACAAGCTAGAAAAAATAATACAAGAAAATGATACGAAGTACAATTATACATATATTGATGAAGGTGGTAATGCGGATATAGTTCCGATCGAGTTATTTGATGATGGTTATTTAACCTATTTAAAATTTAGAAATAATAATAAAATACCTCAGGTTTTTGTAGAAGGGGAGGATAAACCTTGTAAAAGGCTGTTATTTGATGATTATGTTATAATAAAAGGAGTACATAAAAAGCTATTTATGCGTTATGAAGATGGTGAAGTTGAAATTATAAATAGGTCACTTTAGCTGTGGTACATGCAATATGAATAAAGAAAGGCGTAACAATTTAGAAGATGAATCAGAAATAGAGAATAAGGTAGTAACAGTTGGCTCTAATCAAGGTCATAGGGCATTGATGGTTATTATTTTAGTGCTTCTGGTTGGTGGAGTGTATTATCTCTATTTTAGTCCTTCTCATAAAGAGGGTTCAGAAGTTATTAAAAAAGAGGAAACAAAGCAAAACGTTCAAGAATTGAAAGGAAAGTTGGAACAAGTTCCAGATAATGTAATGGTTCCTGAAAGAATAATAACTGATCCCTTACCACCCTTACCTCCTCTTCCTACACCACCAATCATACCAGAAATAAAACAAATTAGAAAAGAAGAAGAGAAACCAAAAGAAACTCCTGTGTCAAATATACCTATTTTGCCAAAGCAAAATTTTCCTTCTAGTAATGTTATGGGCAATTTACCTACCTCGTTTCCTACAATAGGGGGTGGCGGTTATCCTAGAGACAGACGTAGTGCACAAATGTTAACAATTTCAGGTGGTAGTGGAGAGAACAAGGCTGCTGATGCTATTTTATCCGACACTTCAGCACAATCGAGCAAAGCTACCAGAGTAGGAAAGCTTAGTTTAATGGTTACTCAAGGTAAAATTATTGATGCTGTGCTTGAAACTGCAATAAACTCTGATCTGCAAGGAATGCTGCGTGCTATGGTGAGTAGAGATGTTTATGCAGAAACTGGTGATACAGTTTTAATACCTAAAGGCTCAAGATTGATAGGCAGTTATTCATTTGACTCGAATGTTGCTAAATCTCGTGTAAATATAAACTGGAATAGAGTGATTCTGCCACATGGAATAGATATTGCAATCTCATCACTTGGTACTGACGAGCTTGGTAGAGCAGGGATAGCAGGAATAGTTGATAACAAAATAGTAAGTGCGTTATTCTCTTCAGTGACACTTGCTGGCGTTTCGATTGGTTCGGCTGTTATAGGGCAAAAGGCTTCTAATCTTATTGATGCGCTAACTGCCATGGATGCAGTAAAGTCTATCACTGCAACCGAAATAGATTTTTCTTCTCTCCAACTCATTATTGACCCAGAAAAGAAGATATCTAGTGACAAATGGAAATTAGGCCTTGGGGCTATCGGAAGAATTCGGAGTGCCAAAAGCAGACAAGATTTACTAAAAATAATGAAAGAGGAAATAGCAAAAGCACTAGGAATTGGAGAAGACAAGGTAAATATAAGCCTGGAAATTGTAAATCAACTGTTAGAACAAATTCAAAGAAAAAGCAAGTCTGTTTATGATGAAGCAATCGGGAAGTCAATCGAGGATTTTTCTAAAGATATGCGGGATATAGTAGGCAGATACACAGATAAAAAACCAACTATTTATGTTGATCAAGGCACTGCATTGAAAGTATTTATTAACCAAGATATAGTATTTCCTCCACAGGCAATATTAAATCAATGAAATGAACTATGCTGCACTTGATACATATTTGGAGCCATTACAAGGCATATTTCAAGAAGAAGGCGTAAATGAAATATCAATAAATAAGCCAAAGGAAGTATGGATTGAAAATCGCGGTGAAATAAGGTGTGAAAAATTAGAAGTATTCGATCTTAACCATTTGAAATCTCTTGGCAGACTGATTGCTCAAGCTACAGAACAAAAACTTAGCGAAGAAGCGCCGTTACTTTCGGCAACATTACCAAATGGTTATCGTATACAGATAGTATTTCCGCCAGCATGTGAACCTGATAAAGTAGTCATGTCGATTCGTAAGCCTTCTAGCATGCAATTAGCACTCGATGATTACGAAAAAATGGGGGCTTTTTCTGAAACTGTTACAGAAGCAACTGATAATCCAGTTGACCGTCATTTGGATTTATTGTTAAGGCAAAAAAAAATAAAAGAGTTTTTAGAATACGCTGTAATAAGTAAGAAAAATATTATAATTAGTGGTGGAACTTCCACTGGTAAGACTACTTTTACTAATGCTACTTTGCGTGCTATTCCAGCTGAGGAAAGAATTATTACTGTTGAGGATGCAAGGGAAATCGTTTTGAACGATCATCCCAATAAAGTCCATCTAATTGCCTCTAAAGGAGGGCAGGGCAGAGCAAAAGTAACCACTCAAGATTTGATAGAAGCGTGCTTACGTTTAAGGCCAGACAGAATAATAGTTGGTGAGCTCCGTGGAGCGGAAGCTTTTAGTTTTCTTAGGGCGATAAATACTGGTCACCCTGGATCAATATCAACCCTTCATGCAGATAGTCCAACAATGGCCCTTGAGCAAATAAAATTGATGGTTATGCAGGCAAATCTTGGCATTCCTCCAGACCAAATTATACCATACATTAGAAATGTGATTGATATTGTTATTCAGCTAAAAAGAACCGGTGGGGGCAAAAGAAGCATTTCTGAGATATTATTTACTAGATCTGCGAGCGAAAATGCTTAAATTTATACATAAGTTAAGGAAGAGTAGTTTATGAGTAATGGAAATCACCTACGTAATATTCTCATAGGAGGTGTAGTAGCTTTTAGCGTACTTGATTTTTGCTTCTATCTATCTGGTATATTGTTTGTTCTGTTTGCTGATGGTCCGGATGCTGTGGATTTTAAGGCAATTAATCCTAGTTTGACGCCTTTCCCTCAAGCTCTTTGGCCAACGATTTTTGATCATATACAATATTGTTGGCATCATCCAGAGTTATATAGCCTTGAGCTCAAAATCACATTAATTATATCTTCTGCACTGCCTATCATTGTTTTAATGATTATTTTATGGAATTTAAGAGAAAGGATAATTGAGTGGCGACCATTTAAAAAGAAAGAATCACTTCATGGAGATTCGCAGTGGGCATCAGAGAAAGACATACGAAAAGCAGGATTAAGAAGCAAAAAGGGATTATTGCTTGGTAAAGATAAAAGAGGATACTTCATTTCTGATGGGTTTCAGCATGCATTGTTATTTGCACCTACAGGTTCTGGTAAGGGTGTTGGCTTTGTAATTCCTAATTTATTATTTTGGACTGACTCGGTAATTGTACACGACATAAAATTAGAAAACTATGAAATAACAAGTGGTTGGCGAGAACGACAAGGACAAAAAGTATACGTATGGAATCCAGCGCAGCCAGATGGAATAAGTCACTGTTACAATCCATTACAATGGATTAGTGAAAAACCTGGGCAGATGGTTGACGATGTGCAGAAAATAGCTAACCTAATCATGCCTGAACAAGACTTTTGGCAGAATGAAGCAAGAAGCTTATTTGTTGGAGTGGTATTATACTTACTTGCTGCACCAGAGAAAGTTAAATCTTTTGGTGAAGTTGTGCGTACGATGCGTAGTGATGATGTAGTTTATAATCTTGCTGTTGCTCTTGATACAATGGGTAAAATACTACACCCTGTAGCATATATGAATATTGCAGCTTTTTTACAAAAAGCTGATAAAGAAAGGTCAGGTGTTGTATCAACCATGAACTCATCACTTGAATTGTGGGCAAACCCATTGATTGATACTGCAACTGCGTCAAGTGATTTTAATATTCTAGATTTTAAAAAGAAGAAAATTACAGTTTATGTTGGTTTAACTCCTGACAACTTGACTAGGCTCAGGCCTTTAATGCAGGTTTTTTACCAACAGGCAACTGAGTTTTTATGTAGAAAATTGCCATCGGATGATGAGCCTTATGGTGTATTGTTTTTAATGGATGAGTTTCCTACACTTGGAAAAATGGAGCAATTTCAAACAGGTATTGCATATTTTCGTGGTTATCGAGTTAGGTTATTCTTAATTGTTCAAGATACTGAGCAGCTCAAAGGAATATACGAAGAAGCAGGGATGAACTCCTTTTTGTCAAACTCGACTTACAGAATAACTTTTGCAGCCAATAATATTGAAACAGCTAATTTAATATCGCAACTTATAGGAAACAAAACTGTACAACAAGAATCGTTGAATAAGCCTAAATTTTTAGATTTAAATCCTGCTTCAAGGTCATTACATATCTCTGAAATACAAAGAGCATTGCTATTGCCTCAAGAAGTTATTATGTTGCCACGTGACGATCAGATAATTTTAATAGAGTCGACTTACCCAATTAAATCAAAGAAAATTTTGTACTACAGTGATACCACCTTCACAAGAAGGCTGCTCAAACAAACTCGTGTGCCTACACAAGAACCATATGACCCAAACAAAGTTCTTTCTGCCGCTGCGAGCAAAGATAAGGTTAATAACGAGGGGAATAATGTTCTTGAGGGACCTAATTCAGTTGATTATCCTGTTGAAACTAAAACCGAAGATGCAGTATATGATGAATCAGATGAATTTGCAGACGAAGATATCGACGATAAGTTTGAAGATGATGATGACGAGGAAGATGAGGATAGGAGCGATGATGGGTTTGATGACGAAGAAGAGGAGGATGAATTTGAAGATGAGGATATTGACGATAAATTAAAAAATGACGAGAAGTAAGGTTAACTTTGCCTATTTTTAGCTCAGAAAAGTGCAAGTTATGCAAATAATTAGGTTTTTCATATTAAGCCATTTTTAATTAATTAGTATTAGATTAGCTATTTTAACTAGGGGAGTAGTAATGATTAGTAAAAAAACATTAGCGGTTACAGCACTTGCTTTATTGTTGTCACAACAATCTTTTGCGAGTGAAACAGAAGGATTTTACTTTGGTAGTGGGTATTATGGTCAATTTTTTAATGGCATGGGTGAATTGAAAGCAAAAATTGGAGATAAGGATGCTGCAGATACTAATAAGGTATCTATAAATGACAGGGATGCTCAGAATACAGAAGGTCAATTACTAAGTAAGTATAAAGGAGATTATAATCCGCCTTTTGCTGCAAATGTAGCATTGGGTTATACAGGGGAATTGAATGGCAATAGCTACAGAGCTGAATTGGAAGGAATGTATTCTTCTGTAAAAGTGGATAATATTGGTTTAACAAGCGGCCAGATGACAATATCGTACACAGAAGGCAGCGATAAATATGGATCAATTATTAATCATGACCAAATTGAGAACATATCTGTAATGGCAAATGTTTATCATCATTGGAAAAGTGACCGTTTCTCTTTTTCTCCTTATGTTGGGGTTGGAGTCGGTGCAACAAGAATGACAATGTTTGAAAAATCGTCAATAAGACCCGCAGGTCAATTAAAAGCTGGCCTTGATTATCGCATAAACGAAGATGTAAATATGCATATCGGATATAGAGGTTTTGGTGCTATTGGTAGCAGTGAGTACAAACTAGAAACCTTAAAGTGGGATACCGCAACAAGTCAAATGGCTAAACAAACAGGTAATAATCAAGTATCCACTACCATACAGAACGGCTTTTTTCATACACACGGCATAGAGGCTGGCCTTACTTTCCACTTTGCCAGCAAAGCTTAAACATGTTGCCCTTTTAAAAAATGCATAAAACCGTTCCTGTCATCCTATGGCTTGACCATAGGATCTAGTTAAATATAGATCCCAGTGTCACGCACTGGGATGACGAGGTAGAGGGTACTGGGATGACATAGGATAATATGGGATGAAGGAGATAATACAAGAAAACATTAGCTATGTTTTTTGCATAACTATGCATCTCTTCATTCCTGCCAAATCATATACATATTCCTGAAAAGCTAATTCGTATGAGGGGATTATTTTGTCAATATTGCTTTGATCTTCACCTATCTCCAATATCGCAAACCCATTTTTTTTAAGGCACCTCCTTAATATTGGAAAAATGCTCAAGTAACAGTTCAAACCATCAATTCCACCATCAAGAGCAATTCTTGGCTCTTTTTGCACTTCAGCTTGCAAGTCTTTCAATTTGCTTCTTTTAATATATGGAGGATTGCTAATTATCAGATCAAATGAGCCTCTGCACTCTGTCCATGAATTTGGAAATATTTTGGCTCTGCTGAGAAGATCATGTTTTTTTGTGTTCTGATAGGCAATTTTGTATGCTTCCAAGCTTTTTTCAAAACCGACGCCAACAGCATATTCATACTCACTAAGTACGGATATCAATAAACAGCCTGTACCTGTACCAAAATCCGCGATTTTTAGTTTCTGCTTTTTATTTGGGTAATATTTTAACACTGCTAGGATTATTGTTTCACTATCTGGTCTTGGATCCAAAACATGCTGGTTAACTATAAAATTTTTACCCCAGAATTCACGATTACCTATTATTTGCGATATTGGATATCTTTCCGCTCTTTTTTTTGTTAATTTCCAAAATAAAAGTTCTTTTTCCATCGGCACTTGATCAGCATGGTTCACAATTATAAATGATCTTTCCACTCCAAGTACGTGCTGCATGATGATTTCACAATCTAAATGTGGTGATTCAACTTTATGTGACGATAATAACTCCGATCCTTCTTGAATTAAAGTGCTGATTGTTTTCATTATTCTAAAAATGTGTTCCTTTCAGCCAAAAATAGCAAGATGAGCTTCCAGTTTAGGGTAGCTGCACTAAATCCCAGTGTCAAGCACGCAGCTGTACGAACATTGCAATTTGCAGATCCAAGTAGCTTGACTACTTGGATCCAGCTAAGTTGGTGAGCATAAAAGTATAGCTTCTACGTCATGCCGCCGCGAACCGTCATACTGCCGCGGCGCTAACAAGAGATCCCGCTAACAAGCAGCGGGACGACGAGGTCAGGGTGTCATCCTAGTACCTTCTCCTGTCATCCCAGTGCCCTGACTACTTGGATCCAGGAAAAAGAATGGTGTCATCCAAGTAGCCTCCCTCCCCTGTCATCCCAGTGCTCAGACACTGGGATCCAGAAAAGTTTGCTTGTAAGCAAGCAAACTAGTACAGAAAGTGGTTACAACATTTTCGATGAGATTATATGGAAAACTGGATTCCAGTGTCAAGCACTGGAATGACACCTTCCTGCCCAGTTCATGTTGCCATAAATATTAAGAAATTTACCAAGCAAAAAAAAGGCAAAAGAAGCCCTAGTCATTGTCTATTTTCAGTATTGGCGTTTTTTAAGTCTTAAACACTGCAATTTAGCTGCTTTTAAATGCAACTCATCTTAGTTTAAATGTTTAAGAAATTTACTAAGCAGAAAAAAAGGCAAAAGAAATCCCGTATTAGCTAGTTGTCACTCTCTAATCCTGCAAATTGGCGTGCTATACTGTCTTAAACGCTTTATAAGCGCGTTTCAGCTTATATAGGTAAAAACCCAGAAATGTTGTGAAGACGTAGGGTGCGCATAGTGCAAAAAATTAAAAATAAGACGCCAATTACGTAATACTGTTGTCGTTTAATCTGCACAGATTGAAGATAAATGAATACCTTCAGTTTCATGATAAGAGGGCTGGCAAAGGGTGTCAAGTAAGTTTTTTCGTTTCTACCAGCTACTTGGATGACACCACATAAATTAATAAATAGGAAAATTACTACAAATCCTTTCAACTTTAGCTTTTACTGCTTTTTCGACACTTGAGCTATTTCCGCTGATTAATCCTTGAATTACTTCATTTATTAGACCAGCTATCTCTTTAAAATTTTCTGCCTCAAGTCCGCGTGTTGTCTCAGCAGCGGTGCCAAAACGGAGCCCTGAAGTGATGGTCGGCTTTGCTGTATCAAATGGTACAGAGTTTTTATTACAGGTAATACCGGCTCTCTCAAGGCTATCTACAACGTCTTTTCCAGTTAATTTCTGCGATCTTAAGTCAACTAGCACTATATGAGAGTCAGTGCCACCAGTTATAATGTCAAGTCCATGCTTTTGCAATTCTTGAGCCAGCACTTTCGCATTTTCCACGACTTTCTTGCTATAAGTCTTAAACTCTGGTGCTAATGCTTCTTTAAATGCAACAGCTTTTGCAGCTATCACATGCATAAGTGGCCCGCCCTGCAATCCTGGAAAAACTGCAGATTGAATTTTTTTGTGTAATGCTTCATCATTGGTCATCACTATTCCACCACGAGGACCACGCAAAGTTTTGTGAGTTGTGGAAGTCATAACATGTGCATATTCAGCAGGGGATGGATATTCGCCCGCTGCAATAAGCCCTGCATAGTGAGCAATGTCTACAAGCAAATAAGCACCAACTTTATCTGCAATTTCGCGAAAGCGTTTGAAGTCCATTTTTCTCGGATAAGCAGAAGCACCAGCTATGATCAATTTCGGTTTATGCTCCAGCGCCAGCTTTTCTATCTCATCCATATCCAGCAAGTAAGTGTCTTTATTCACTGTATATTGAATTGACTTAAACCATTTACCAGAAAGGCTTGGTGCCGCACCATGAGTTAGATGCCCACCGCAACTCAGTGACAATCCAAGTATTGTATCACCTGGAGTAAGCAGTGAAGCAAACACTGCTTGATTTGCCTGAGAACCAGAGTGAGGCTGAACATTTGCAAATTTTACACCAAACAACTTACAAAGTCTTTCTATAGCCAGACTTTCAACTTTGTCCACATGCTCACAACCACAGTAATATCTTCTGCCTGGATAACCTTCTGCGTATTTATTAGTCAGAAAAGAGCCTTGTGCCTCCATTACCGCTTTGCTTGCAAAATTTTCTGATGCAATTAGTTGCAGTTGTGATCTTTGGCGTTGCAATTCTTTTTCTATAGACTGATAAACCTCGTTATCAAAAGACTTTAAACTATTTTTAGAGCCACAGATTTTTTTTAAAACACTCATCATAGATCAAACCTCGCTTTAATTTTAAGATGCACAAGCAATTTTAAGACTGCTTATCCTGCTTTTTTAACCATAAGAGCCCAAAAACAGCTATTAGCAAACATACAGGAATAATAGATGTTGCTTTTATCAGCAATTCAGCACTATACACAGGATTTCCTTGTATCACTGTCCTATCCCAACACAAATCTATTATTTTTGCGATCCCAGTGTGAAAAAAATAGCCAAAAACCATGACTATCATATTTGACACAGCTGTAGTTAATCCTATTAAGTTATTATTTACATAACTTAATGCTTTGTACAGTGTTACTATTTGATATCCAGAAGCGAAACCTATAACAAGAAGTGCAGGCAATACAATATACAATCCGCCAGCCTGTGTAAAAAGTAAAAGGAAACTAGCAATCATTGCAAAGGAACAGACAATAATAACTTCATAATGTCTATTTGGATATTTTTCTAATATGTGAGCAAAAGAGAGCAATCCAGCTGCAAATCCTACATATATAACAGAAGAAATTGAAGACGCTAGATCACCGGCCATTTGATATACCTCACATAAAAAAGCTTTTGTCCAAGCATCAGCAAAACCTTCTAGTGGACCTACCATTAAGCCACCAAAAAAACTAATTAGAATGATATATTTATTGAAAAGCACAGTTTTTAGATCCTTCATGCTAATTTTTTCTTTTCGAAAGTCGTAAGCATTGTAAGGAATAACTAAAAATAAAGATAAAGCGAGTAAGAAACCAAACCCTGAAAGAATATAAATTACGTAATTCCAACCAAACTCATCAAGCAAAAGTTCTATTGGTAGACCACCATATATTGCCCCTAATAGCCCTATAATAACAGATATGCTTGCCATTTTTGCTGATTTTTCTCGCGGAAAATACATACTGGCAACTTTAAATACTCCTATTACTGACGCAGACGAGCCAATCCCAACAATTATTCTACCTAATACTGAATAATACCACTCATCAAAGCACACAAGAGGTAATGTTCCAATAGATACCAAGACAGCACAAATAGGTAAAACAATTTTTGGACCGAATCTATCAAAACAAAGACCAACAGGGATATGAACTAGTGTAAATCCCACATAGTAGAGACCATTAAATTGCCCTTGTATCTTGTCAAAAGCATCTAATGTTTTAAGCTTATGCATTAGATGGAGAAGGGAAGAACTTTGTAAATTGCCCTAGATACAAAATCTGTGTTTTAGAAAAGAGCTCCCTTCTCAAAAGTAGAGGCTGGACGGTATCGTAGAAAGACCTAAATGGTTCTAATTCTGTATTCACAAGGTTAGCCTTACTTTTCATTTTAAATGGTAACGTATGAGGTTATATATGATCAACAACTTTTTAGGTATAGACATATCAAAAGATCGCTTTGATATTTTTCTCTCATTTATAAGTAAAAAAGGAAAACGTGAAACTAGGAAAAGGAGCTTTAAGAACGATGATCATGGGTTTCAAGGTCTGCTGAGCTTTCTACAAAAACATAATATAGAACAAGTAAAAGCCTGCATGGAAGCTACTGGTTGTTATAGTGAAGCTCTGGCTGAATTTCTACACAATGCTGGACATTTTGTTAGTGTTGTAAATCCTTATTGTATTAAGTCTTATGCAAGGAGTAAGCTTGTACGACAAAAGAATGACCAGATTGATGCAGAGATTATTGCAGATTATTGCCAAAGACAGGAACCAACTCGCTGGACACCACCTTCTTCTGAAAAGAAAAAATTAAAGCATCTTTATCGTTGCTCAGCTGCATTAAAAGATGGATTAACATTCGTAAATAATCATTTAGAAAAGAAGGAGAGACTGCCTGAAGAAGTTGCAAATGCTTGGGAAAACCTTGCAGTGAACATAGAACAATCAATAGAAACAATAAAAAACTCCATACGTGAACTATTAAAACAGCACAAAGAGTTGTTGGAAAACTTTCAACTCTTATTGACTATTCCAGGAATAGGAGAGGAATCAGCAATAGCTATTTTAGCTGAAATTCCTGACATAAAAGCTTTTATAAATGCCAGACAATTGGCAGCATATGCTGGAACTATACCACGAAATATAACATCAGGATCATCTGTATATGCCAAGCCCAGATTAAGTAAATCAGGTTCACGAACATTGCGTAAGGCAATATATTTTCCCGCTATAGTAGCTAAAAATCACAACCCTATTATTGTGATTTATTGCGAGAGGTTAAAAGAGAAAGGCAAGCATAATATGGCAATTGTGGGAGCTGCAATGCGTAAGTTACTTCATGTAGTTTTTGGTGTTTTAAGTTCAAAAAAGGCCTTTGATCCAGATCATATCAAGAACTATAGAACTAGGAGGTTGACTGAAGTTTAAAATCAAAAATTGAATGTAGTTGGTTAGTGAATATGTGTACCACTATAACTCTTTAAACTTAAACTAAATTCAACTTTTTTCGGCAGCCCACCAGGAAAAAAAGATATCTGTCTTTCCTCTAATTGTGTAATCACAAACTGTCCTAAAAAATTACCTAAACTATCTACTAAAGTGTGTGGGATCTGATCTTTTTCAGCTTCTTTCATATTCTTTAGTTGATTTAGCCCCTTAAGACTATTAAGGTAAATGGTTATTTCTAGCTCTATATTTTCTACTCCTTGTCCTATGTTTTGAAGTGACGGCATTACATCAATACATTCAATTACGCTCCAGCGATTCTTTTTGTTATACTTTAAACTTGTTGGAACAAACTTATATGGACCAAAAGATAACATTTTTATATTTTTCTCGTTGACTTACAAGACGGTATCTACTCGGATGACATCATAGGGGCTACTTGGATGACACCATCTGCCACCTGCAAATTGCAATGTTTGTACAGTTGTGGGCGGTATAGCTATAGATAGTATTAGCTATTTAATAAAAAGATCGTAGCTAAACCAAGAAATATAAAAGCTGAGAGAATATCAGTTGTTGCCGATGTTAGGATTGAAGAAGAAACGGCAGGGTCAGAGTTTAAACGGTGAAGCATTATAGGAATGAAAGTTCCGATGAACGTTGCAATAATTGACATCATAATCATGGAGACCACAAAAATCATCTCCACTTTGAAGCTGTGAAACCTTATTGCTAACACTACTAATGAAATAGTAGATAAGATCACCCCGTTTATAAGACCTATTAAAAATTCTTTCATCAGTATTCTTTTTGCATTTTGCTCAGTTAGATATTTTGTTGCGATTGCCCGGATGGTTAGCGTTACTGTTTGGGATCCTGCATTTCCGCTCATTGATGCAATTATCGGCATGATTATTGGCAGTACTATAAAACTTTTTATTACATCATCGAAAAAGCCAACTACTATGGAACACATTGTTGCAGCTAAGAGGTTAAACAGTAACCAAGGTAGCCTTTTAATTATAGTTTTATGTATAGGGGCATTTATATCGGCTTTAGAAGATACACCGCTTATTTTGAGTACATCCTCTTCTGTTTCTTGTTGAACAACTTTTATCACATCTTCAATTAAGATCACACCAATAATTTTACCATTCTTATTTACTACCGGAGCCGATAATAGAGAGTAATCTTTAAATATTCTTGCTACTTCCTCTTGGTCTATTCCAGTTTTAATGATTTTTATGTCATGATCCATTATCTCTTTTATTATTGTGTCTCCTGAGTGAGATATTACCTTATTTAAATTAACACTGCCTATAGGCTCTAATTTTGAGTTGATAATGAATATCTGGTGAAATTTTTCTGGTATTTTTTTATAGTTGCACACAAATTCTGTCAGTTGATTTATTGTCCAATAATATGGAGCTATAACCATATCTTTATGTATTAACCTTCCTGCACTTTCTTCTGGATATGATAGCAACTCCTCTACCGATTTCTGAGTTTTGCTGGGCAAATAGTAAAGTATATTTTCTACAGACTTTCTATCTAAATCTTTCACTATGGTTACTATATCTTCTACATCAAGGAGCATTAGTAACTTTGCTGTATTTTCTATTCCCAATGTTTCTATGATCTCTATTTGTAAATCTGGCACTACATGCACTAGGGCATCACTTAACAAATGTTGATCGAGGATATTAACTAATTTCTCCCTGTGATCACTGATTGAAGTAGATAAAAAATAAGCTAACTGAACGCTATCTATCGTTTTTACAATACTACGAACATTCTCTAGCTCCTCGTTATCAAGTGACTCTATTAAGTCATCAATAGCCTTTTTGTCTAAACCATAATGGGAACTTATTTCAATATTCATTACTTTACCTTGTTTTTTAATAAATATACGCGCTTGATTTCTTTAAACATTAAAGTATAATGAAATTATTTAAATTAACTATCATATGGTTAAATTTCTATTTTGTTTACTGTTATTGTTATTGATAGTAAATATATTAAAATCTAAAGTATAATGAAAACTTATCCAGAAATTCTTGAACACTTTCAAAGCTTAAATAAAAGTATTTCTCTTATCAGGAGGTGTCTTTGACATAGAAAAATTAAAGTTGCGTCTTGAAGAGCTTGACTCCCAAGCGTCGAATGATGACCTATGGCAAGATAACCAAAAAGCACAAGAAGTTTTAAAAGAACGTTCTAAAATTAAGAATGACGTAGAGTCGTTTTTAAAACTGGAAAGCGATTACAACGATGCCATCAGCTTAATGAAGTCTGCTATTGATGAAAATGATGAAGAATTTTTCTCTGAAGTTGAAAATGAATTAGCTAAGCTAGAGAAATTAATCAAGTGTAAAGAAACAGAGTCCTTATTTACTGGTGAAGCAGATAATAATAACTGCTTTTTAGAAATCCACTCAGGAGCTGGCGGAACCGAGAGCAATGATTGGGCTGAAATGCTGATGCGCATGTATATAAGGTGGGCAGAAATTTATCACAACTTTAAAGTTGAAGTTGTAGAAAAATTAGAAGGAGAGTCAGTTGGTATAAAGTCTGCAATGATAAAAATCGTTGGAGAAAAAGCTTATGGGTGGGCAAAAAGTGAAAGTGGAATTCACAGGCTGGTTAGAATATCGCCATTTGATGCAAATGGTAAACGTCATACCAGTTTTGCAAGTGTAGGAGTAACTCCAGTGATCGAAGATTCAATTGATATTGCTGTGGATGAAAAGGATCTAAAGATCGACACCTACCGTGCTTCCGGAGCAGGCGGTCAGCATGTGAACAAGACTGAAAGTGCGGTACGCATTACGCATATTCCAACTGGTGTTGTAGTTCAATGCCAAAATGGTCGTTCTCAACACAGAAATAAAGATGAGGCGTTAAAATTACTTAAAGGACGTTTATACCAAATTGAACTGGAAAAAAAAGAACAGAAAATGGCTGAAGAATATGGTAAAAAATGCGATATAGGCTGGGGCAATCAGATCAGATCGTACGTTATGCATCCATATCAAATGGTGAAGGATTTAAGAACCGGACATGAAGTGGGCAATATAAATTCTGTTTTTGATGGTAATATAGATTGTTTCATAGTTAGTGTGCTTACTAAGAGGTTGTCCACAAACCAGTAAATCAAGCATATTCCCTACTTAACATAACTTTACTCATAGCCAGATATATGAAACTTTC